>JAIKWW010000058.1 GCA_024684465.1 Clostridia bacterium
GATGACAGACCCGGGGCGCGAAGCGCCCCGTTTTATTTGTGGTGCGGGATGCTCAGAGCGTCTGCCCGGGAAACCCGCGGATATGAATTGTAAAGAGGTCATTATAATGACGATTGAAAGAAAACGAAAGAATAAGATACCGGAACTGCTGGTACCAGTGGGCGGGAAGGAACAGCTGCTGGCGGCCATCGCTTCCGGTGCGGATGCGGTATATTTTGGGGGGAGTTCCTTCAATGCCCGCATGAATGCAGAAAATTTCGGGGAACATGACATACGCGAAGCTGTAGATCTGGCACATGCCTACGGAGTGAGTGTTCACGTGACTCTTAATACTCTGATCAGGGATGATGAAATGCAGGATGCTTTGGAATATGCGGAAGAACTCTACCGGACAGGGGTGGACGCCCTGATCGTGCAGGACAGGGGCTTCGCTTCCCGGGTCACGGACATACTTCCCGATTTTCCTCTGCACATGAGCACCCAGGGAACCATAAGTGACGTCCCTGGAGCACGGGAGGCAGTTGAGGCCGGATTTGACAGGATAATACTCGCCAGGGAGCTTTCCGGGGGTGAAATCGAAGAAATTCGAAGAGCCTTGCCGGAATCTGAGATAGAAATCTTCGTTCACGGTGCAATATGCATATGTTACTCCGGTCAGTGTCACCTGTCTGACTTCATCGGAGGAAGATCCGGAAACAGGGGTTCCTGTGCTCAGCCGTGTCGTCTCCCCTATGAACTGATACGAAACGGATCTGTCATTTCGGGCAGTGAGGAGCCGTATCTTCTCAGTCCCGCAGACATGTGTCTTGTGGAACACATAGGGGAATTGTGCCGCCTGGGCATCGATTCCCTTAAAATAGAGGGCAGGATGAAGTCGCCTGAATACGTGGCTTCAGTTACCCGTATCTACAGAAAGTATCTGGATGAATTTGCCGCAGGCCGGGAGCCCGTGGTGGACGGTCTGGACAAGTTGGAACTCAAGTCAGTGTTCAACAGGGGAAATTTCACGGATGCGTATTTTACCGGCAGAAGCGGCAGGGAACTTATGTCGCCGGATACTCCGAAAAACAAGGGTGTCCGGATAGGTACCGTGAAAAAACTGGACGTGCGGAACGGTCAGGCTGAAGTTCAGCTCACAAGGGAACTTGTGCTGGGCGATATAGTGGAGATCCGCTCCTCAAAGGGGCAGTGCGGAAATATCATAACCTACATGAGACGCGGCGACGCGAAAGTAGGTTACGGAAAGGGCCGGCTCAGACAGGACCGGAAGGATCTGCTGAGAGGTGCCGGAGCCGGGGACACAGTCGTTATAGGTGACTTGAGGATCAGGGGTACGAATGTACAGAACGGCGATCCGGTCTACAAGATGGTGGACAGCAAACTCGGCGACAGTCTCAGGGCATCTTTCAGCAAACTGCCTCAGCGGGTCGGGGTGGAGGCTTCCTTCACCGGAACTGACGGGGGAGAGGCTGTACTTGAGGTGCGCTCCGTCAATGATCCGCTGCGCTGCGGCAGTGTAAAAGTGAGATGTGTATCGGATCATCTGCTGGAGCACGCGCTGAAACGTCCGGCAGACGAAGAAAGTGTGAGAAAGAATCTGTGCAAGACAGGCGGGACGCCATATGATATCGTGAATTGCCATATTAATATAATCGGTGAGCCGGCAATCCCTGCGGCACTGATAAACGCACTGAGACGACAGGCTCTGGATGAACTGACAGAGGTCAGACTGGCCGGGCTCAGGAGAACGACCGAGAAAAAATCTGGTACCGGAGCGAAGACGGATGCAGGATTCCCGGAGGCCGGTCATGATCGTGGAACAATAGTTCTCATGTTCCACCAAACGGAAGATATGACGGTGCGGGTTTCCCAGGTTATGGATCTGCTTCATCAGAGAGAGATGAATGAGAATCATCTCCTGCAGCTTTTTGTCCCATACCGGAGTGTGAGGAGAGTAAGCGAGATAGCTGTGTCAGCCGGATATCGTCCGGGAGCCGGAGCTTCCTTTGAACTCGTGGCGCGGATACCGGCAGTTACAGAGGGCAGCTGGGGGAGACTCTCACCTGAAGAATCGCTGCCTGCGGAACTGGAGGATATCGCGGATCTCCTTGCAGGTGGATTTATCGCAGGAGTTTCTCTCGGACATCCTTCAGGGCTGGCGTTTTTCGAAGAAATAAGGAAAGCCCTCCGGCAGCAGGTTCTGGAGGGACATATCCCGCCGGGAAGAGAAAATTTTGCGATCTTCATGGAGGAAAGCTGCAATCTCTACAATTCCGATGCCTTTCGATACTGGAGGAAACGTGGCGTGAGCCGGGCTGTCATTTCTCATGAACTTGACGTGGCAGCGGGGTCGGATGTGCTCCGCAAATTCGGCGCCGGATGTGAATACACCGTGTACGGGAGAATCCCGCTCATGATCATGAAACACTGCCCTGTGGGCAGCGGACGCTGTGACGGCAGCAAACTGCTCTGCCGGACAGGAGAATATGCACTGAAAGATCGCAAAGGGGAGCATATGCCGCTGATATGTGCTCCCGAGGAGGGATGCAGATGTGAGATCCTGTCCTGGAAACCTCTGGACAGAATCGAGGAAATGAAGGCATATCTCAGAACCGGAAGAATAGCGGACTCCGTAAGTTCTGAGGCATCGGGGATACCTGCGCTCAGAATCTGCATTTTCATGGAGACTGCTAATGAAATAATGAATCTGCTCCGCAGAGTGGAGACTTTGATCACCCCATCAGCATGAAGAACAGTGGGGCAAACGAAGGACACTGTTAAATTATTATCAATATGATGTATAGTGCAAAGTACCATGTTCAAGTGGAAAATCGGGTGTGTATTTGCTGAAAAGCTTATAAAACAAACGCTTTTGAGATATAAGAATAATGTATACAGTTTGTGTACCCTTTGACTATATATTGTAGAAGGTATATCATTATAAAATATCTGGCATCGTCTGACAGGATTTTTACGTTTTTTTATTGTTGCAGCCGATTTTGGCAATCGCGGCAAAAGGGGCACGGACGAGCCGGATAAACGGAATCATATTTACCTTTTTTGAACATGAAGCACAGCTTCAGGAGCACAAAATGGCAGAAAAGAAAATGAAATCGATGGACGGAAACACCGCTGCGGCGTGGTCATCATACGCCTTTACGGAAGTTGCGGCCATTTATCCCATCACGCCTTCGTCAGTTATGGCAGAGCTTACAGACGACTGGGCAGCGCATGGAAAGAAGAACCTGTTCGGTCAGACTGTAAATGTAGTAGAGATGCAGTCTGAGGGCGGAGCATCCGGCGCAGTTCACGGTTCTCTGGCATCGGGAGCACTCACCACTACCTATACTGCATCGCAGGGTCTGCTTCTCATGATCCCTAATATGTACAAGATAGCAGCGGAAAGGTATCCGGGTGTATTCCACGTATCTGCGAGAGCACTGTCTCCACACGCTCTGAGTATCTTCGGAGATCATTCCGACGTCATGAGTACCAGACAGACGGGATTTGCAATGCTGGCATCCAGTTCCGTTCAGGAAGTAATGGATCTGGCTGCAGTGGCACATCTCTCCGCTATAAAGGCGAGAGCTCCGTTCCTCCATTTCTTCGACGGCTTCCGTACTTCACACGAGATTCAGAAGATCGAGACCATAGATTACGATGTGTTCAGAAAACTGATCGACATGGATGCCGTTCAGGAATTCAGGGACAGGGGTCTCCATCCTTCTCATCCGAAGACCATCGGAACGGCTGAGAACCCGGATGTCTACTTCCAGGGCAGAGAGGCGCAGAATCAGCATTTTGAACAGATTCCTGTTGTTGTTGCAAGATATATGGATGAGCTCTCAAAGTACACGGGAAGATCCTACAAGCCTTTCGATTACGTAGGCGCACCGGATGCAGAGTATGTTATCGTAGCAATGGGTTCAGTCTGCGAGACAGCAGAAGAAGTAATTAATTATCTTCTGAAACAGGGCAAGAAGGTCGGCATGATCAAGGTCAGACTTTACAGACCTTTCTCTGCGAGACATTTCCTGTCCGTCCTTCCGGAAACATGTCGCAGGATCGCTGTTCTGGACAGAACAAAGGAACCGGGTGCCACCGGCGAGCCGCTTCTGCTTGACGTT
>JAIKWW010000123.1 GCA_024684465.1 Clostridia bacterium
TTTCCCCGGGGGCTTTCGGAAAGGAGTTGGACATTTATGAAGGATGTTGTAATCGTAAGCGCTGCAAGAACACCGATCGGAAGATTCGGAAAGACTCTTCAGAACGTGAGCGCCGTTACTCTCGGCCAGACAGCTATTAAAGAAGCGGTTGCCAGAGCGGGCATAGATCCTGAGATCATCGACGAGGTCATTTTCGGCTGCGTGCTCCAGGCGGGGCAGGGACAGAGCGTTGCGAGGCTGGCGGCGATGGGTGCCGGCATTCCTAAGGAAGTCCCTTCTTTCACTGTAAACAAGATGTGCGGATCCGGACTGAGATGCGTGAGCCTGGCTGCTCAGATCATCAAGGCTGGCGACGCGGATATCATAGTTGCAGGCGGAACGGAGAGCATGTCCATGGCTCCTTATCTCCTCCCGAAGGCAAGATGGGGACAGAGGATGGGCGCAGGCGTAGTTGAGGATGAAATGCTCAAGGACGGCCTGACGGATACCTTCAGCGGCAAGCACATGGGTCTGACTGCGGAGAATGTTGCAGAGCAGTGGGGAATCACCAGAGAGGAAATGGACGATTTCTCATACGCATCCCAGCAGAAGTACAAGGCTGCCGAGGAGGCGGGAAAGTTCAAGGACGAGATCGTTCCGGTGGAAGTTCCTCAGTGGGACGGCTCCGTGGTGGTCTTCGACAAGGACGAGCATCCGACACCGCAGACTGCAAGAGAGGTGTACGATACGCTGAAGCCTGCGTTCAAGGCTGACGGCATGGTAACTGCGCTGAACGCATCCGGCATCAACGACGGCGCGGCAGCAGTGGTGGTTATGTCCGCAGAAAAGGCTGAGGAACTGGGAATCAAGCCGATGGCAAAGATCGTATCCTACGCTTCCGCAGGCGTTGACCCGAGCATCATGGGAATCGGCCCGGTTCCTGCAACCAGGAAGGCTCTGGAGAAGGCCGGACTGGAGATGAAGGACATGGATCTGGTGGAGGCTAACGAGGCCTTTGCGGCACAGTCTCTGGCAGTTGCCAAGGATCTGGAGTTCGACATGGACAAGGTAAATGTCAACGGCGGCGCCATCGCACTGGGACATCCTATCGGCGCATCCGGCTGCAGGATCCTGATCAGCCTCCTGTACGAGATGCAGAAGAGGGAGTCGAAGTACGGACTTGCGACTCTGTGCATCGGCGGCGGCATGGGAACGGCCATGGTTGTTGAGAGAATAGACGAAGAAGAATAATATGGAATGAATGTCAGTTGCCGCGGGCAGCGAGCAGCTGTGAATAAGTATAACCTGAGTTTTGCAGCCGCCTGGAAACAGGCGGCTGTACTGATGATAGCCGGGCGGTGGATACAAAAAAGGTATCACCTGAGAGATGTGATGTATCTGCCCGGCGGGAAGAGTGAGTGAGAGCCTTGAAAACCCTTGCACTTAGAACATACGGAAAGATCAACCTTTCCCTGGACGTCACCGGAATCCGGGATGACGGATACCACGAAGTGGCCATGGTAATGCAGGCCATCGGACTGTACGACGAGATGAGGATCAGGATCCTGGAAGCGGACTCCGACAGGATCACTCTGAAGACGGACAAGTATTACGTGCCCACGGACGAGAGAAATACAGCCTATAAGGCTGCGAAGCTGATGGAGGAGAACTACCTTCCCGCCAGCGACGGAAGGCGGGAGATCCGCATAGACATTAAGAAGAACATACCGGTGTCGGCGGGGCTTGCCGGCGGCAGTTCCAACGCCGCCGGAGTGATCATCGCGCTGGACAGGATATTTGAACTGAATCTCTCCCTGGAGGAGATGATGAAAATAGGCACAAAGGTGGGCGCAGACGTGCCGTTTTGCATATCGTCAATCTACGATAAGATGGGAATCGGAACGGGAGCCAGCACTTGCGCTCTGGCGGAGGGACTGGGAGAGATCCTGACTCCGATGCCTCCGCTCAAGGCCTGGGTGCTGCTGGCAAAGCCCCCTGCAGGTGTGTCCACCGGAGCGGTATACAAGGCACTGGACAGCCTGTCCGGCTACCGGCATCCCGACACGGAGGCCATGATACAGGCCGTGAAAGAGGGAAATCTGGAGATGGTCTCGGAGAACCTGCTGAACGTGCTGGAAAACGTGACCATGGAACAGTGCCCCAAGGTGGGAGTGCTGAAGGAGCGGATGCTGAGATCGGCTCCCGGCGCCACCCTCATGAGCGGAAGCGGACCGACTGTCTATTCGCTCTTTGCCACGAGGGAAAAGGCCAGGGAGGCGCTTTCTGCAATTCAGGACTTGGAAAACGAACGGTACGGGATATATCTGGTTAAGACTCTGGCCTGAGGCTTGGAGCCGGGATGGCAACTTTGTGTTGTATACATAGTACAATTCGTTTATAATTAAGGGTGCAGTAAAGGGGCGATCTCATGGTTGCCGACGATTAGACGAATCGAGGTGCATCTTGTTTAATATTAATATGCAGGAACACAAACCGCTCCGTGAGCTGGTTTACGAAGAATTGAGAATGCTCATAATGACAGGCCAGATCAAACCGGGAACCCGGATGATGGAGATCGAGCTGGCCGAGAGCATGGGCGTGAGCAGAACGCCGGTAAGAGAAGCCATCCGACAGCTGGAAAAGGACAATCTGGTGACGCTGGAACCCAGAAAGGGCGCTTATGTTTCCGACATTTCGCCGCAGGATCTGGACGACATGCTGATCGCCAGAGAGCCGCTGGAGGGACTGGCTACAAAGCTGGCTGCCGAGAATATAACCGCTGAAGAACTTGAGGAGGTCAGGGCTGCCAACGATGCCTACAGGGAAGCACTGAAGGAGGACGACAAGGAGGCTCTGATCGAACTGGATACCAAGTTCCACAGCCTCATCACCAACTGCAGCAGAAACCCTTATCTCATCGACATCTGTCAGAAGCTTCAGGAACAGGTTCTCCGTTTCAGATACATCTATTTCAAATCGGGAAAGAGAGCCGAAGAGGTGGTAAATGAGCACCGCATAATCCTGGAGGCACTGGCGTCCGGAGATTCGGCGGCTGCGGAGGAACATGCGAAGGAACATATCCGCAAGCTCAGGGAATCCATCGAGCGCGAGGCCGATTTCCAGACCGGCAGATAAGTGACTTCCGGAGGGAATATCATGGACAGATCTTTTCCGGTGGGGCCCATCAGGCCGCCAAGTGAGGCTTCGAGCCTGCTTCTTCAGGTGACTCGCGGCTGTACCTGGAACAAATGCAGATTCTGCGTGGTTTACCGGGGTCAGGGCTTTCATGTGATGAAGCCTGAAGAGATAAAACAGAATATTGATAATATGGCCTATTTCCGGGACATGCTGGTGAGGCATGCGGAGAATGGGATGATAAATAAAGAGTCGCTGTACCGGGAACTGGAGACTCTCACGGGTCCGGAACTGCAGTGCTTTTACATGGTCTACAACTGGCTGCTTGCGGGAGGACGGTCCGTCTTTCTGCAGGACGGGGATTCGGTGGCGCTGAAGCCGGAAAAACTGGCGGATGTGCTGACGTATCTCAGGGAGAAGTTCCCTCAGATCGAGAGGGTCACCACCTATGGCAGAGCCAGCACCCTGGCCCGCTGGTCCGTGGATCAGCTGAAGCTGCTCCGGGAAGCCGGGCTGGACAGGATCCACACGGGTTTTGAGAGCGGTTCGGACAACGTGCTGCAGATGATCAACAAGGGGCTCACCAGCGAACAGCAGATTGATGCAGGAAAAAAAGTAAAGGCCGCAGGCATGGAGCTTTCGGTCTATTTCATGCCGGGGATCGGAGGCAGGAACTTCACGGAGGAGAATGCGGAGCAGACCGCCCGTGTGGTGAACGCGATCGATCCGGATTTCGTGCGGCTCAGGACCTTTGTCCTGAAGAAGGAATCCGAGATGTACGACATGAAGCTCAGGGGCGAGTTCACGGAACTGACGGACAGGGAGAGACTCCGGGAAATACGGGATCTCATCTCCATGATCGAAAGGAACGACGTTCAGGTGGTCAGCGATCACATCGTGAACCTGATCGGAAGTCTGAACGGGCGGATCGGCACAGACCGGCAGAAGATGCTGGAAATGGCGGATCTGGTGCTGAACCTCCCCGAGGAAAAGTTCAGGCTCTACCAGCTGGCCCGCCGGTACGGATATGTTGAAAACTACAGCCAGATGGCCGCTGTACCCGGGTCCAGGATGGAACATTTCCGCACTGTGGCCGACAGCTACGGCTACGGAGAAGACAGCGGGTGGGAAGAGCATATCAATGATGTTCTCCGGCAATATGTATAAAATACATGTTCAAAATGTCTGTTAACCCCGTCAGTTGGCGGGTATAATATAGATTGCACTACTGACACATAATAAATTGAAAGAGGAGATAAAAATGAGAAAATTAGGAGTAAAGACCAGCAGATATGCAAATACAGAGTTCTACACTCTGAATCCTATCAATGAAAAAGGCGAGGGAACGATTCCTCTCGACGGACTGAAGTACCAGTTCGAGTGCGGCCACAAGTTCTACAAGATCGACGTGGAAAAGGAGTGGATGAATCCTACCGGCGAGTATGAAAAGAGAGTAAAGCCTCAGATCAACGAGGAAAACCGCCTGACAACCTGGGAAGATATCGAAGCTTACTTCAACACTTGCGTTGAGGACTGATCCGGGTCGTCGGACTATTGAACTGTTGACGGAACCGGCGGTCGGGGTGATCCGGCCGCCGGTATTTATATTTAGTACCGGAATTATTACTGTTGATAAAATCCAATGGGGGAAACGAATGAGAATAGACAAAGCAATATCGGCCATAGACCACAGTGCTTCCTTCCGTATCTACCTGGCGATGACCAGCGGCATGGTGCAGACAGCTCACGAGCTCCATCACACGGCTCCGCTGGCGACTCATCTGCTTGGAAGAGCACTGACGGGCACGGGCCTGATGGGAATAATGCTGGGTGAGCCGGATTTCAAGGTCACTCTGCAGTTCAAAGGTGACGGACCGGCGCAGCAGGTGCTCTGCACTGCGGGTTCCGACGGCTCCACCAAGGGCTACATCGTGGATCCGCTGATCGACATGCCGCCTAAGGGAAACGGAGCACCAAACGTGGGCGGCGCCATCGGCAGGGGAACCCTCACATGCATCAGGGACACCGGCCTGAGGGAACCTTACGTGGGAACTGTCAATCTGGTATCCGGCGAGATCGCCGAGGACATCACCTCCTACTTCGCAGAGTCCGAGCAGAGGGCTACTTCAGTGGATCTGGGGGTCAAGGTTGGTGAGGATGGCAATGTCATCGCTGCCGGCGGATTCATCCTTCAGATGCTGCCGAACCCGGACGAGGATGCCATCACAGCATTTGAAGAGATCCTGAAGAAGCTTCCGAGCATTGCTGAAGTTGTGGATAGACTTCAGAAGGAGGCTGAGGGCAGAGATCTTGAAGACGTTATGAAGGAGTATCTGGCGGAGATGTTTGCGGGACTTCCTGCGGACTTTGAGGTGGAGCCGCTGGATCTCTACGATATCGGCTGGAACTGTGACTGCTCCATGGAAAGACTGGAAAGTGTGGTTCTGAGCCTCGGGTCGAAGCAGATCCGGGAGATACTGGACGAGGATCACGAGGCCGAGCTGGTGTGCCAGTTTTGCGGAAAGAAGTACCACTTTGACGAGGATCATCTGACACGTCTCCTGCACGAGAGCATCCGCAACAGGGTGAGGATTCAGTAAGAACGGAGAAGCGGATCCCGCAGATCCGGAAGTTGAAGGAGTATATGAAAATGAGCGAACATAACGAACTGAAGATGGAACCGGGACTTCCTCCTGAAAAGAAGGAAAAGAAGAAAGAGGAGCCGGGAGAAAAGAAACCGAACAACGCAGGTTTTATAATCGGACTCATCTGTATCTGTCTGGTGGCGGCTGCTGTGACGATGTTTGTGAAGGGCGGCGGATTCGGAGGTGACAGCGGAGTCACTGTGGAGGCTGTGCCTGCGGAAACTTCTGAACTTAGCTCGGAGGATGAGGGTTTCACCATGACCATTCCGACGGAGAACATGACATCCGCCGAGCAGGAGCAGGCGGAGATGACGGACAAGTACATCTCCAAAAGCTACAAGGAACTCACCGACGGTTATGTATTCAATGCAAGAGGACTCACATTCAAGGACTCTGAGGGAAAGTACGTGGTCTGCAACATGAATCAGATCGCTGAGATCATGGGAGAGCCTGAGGAATCAAAGGAATGGACTTACACCGGCGCCACCGGCCAGTATCCTGTCACTTCTTATTACTACAATCTGAAATCCGAAAAGGAACCTACACTGCAGTTCGTGTTCTACAACAACGGGCTCATGGAAGTCATCGTGATGGAGGGCATACAGTTCGATAACAGGACTCAGCTGCTCAAGAAGTTCGGACTGGAGCTCACGGATGAATCACAGATCGCCGTGGACGAGGACTTCGAGTACAGGGTATACAACTGCGGGATCCAGGATTTCTGGGCATATGCTCTGGAGAAGGATGACAATGGAAAGTGGCGGGCATACTGCTACCTGAGATATTTTGAATTGTAGAAAATCTTCATATCTCATTCACCGTATCATCACAAAAGAGGCGTAGACTGATAAATGTAATCGGGAGGTGGACGCAGCCTCCACTGGTTACAGCGACCAAACTTTTTCAGAAATCTCTCCAAAACGAAACAAAACTCAAACGATTAAGCAAAACGCAGCTCTCCTCTCCGGGGAACTGCGTTCTGCTTTTTTGTGCGCGACTACTGGACAGACAGGAGTTTATGGTTCTGCAGGTCGATGCTCAGAAGGAGAGCCTTCCGGCCGTCGTTGTTCGTCCGAACGGCGCTGATCGTCAGGACACCGTTGGAGAAGTGCCGGGACTTGTGTGGGTCTGCCCGCGCCGGGACGGCTGAGGGTATTGGTACTGTTCCGGGCGGATTGATAAAGAGAAGTCGGAATGATATACTGAAGGCGGATAAGGGCTGACGACTGTGCAGAGGCGCGGGATGTCGGCCGGGGACGGCAGTTGTGGAACACAGGGCCGTCGGGACAGCGGCGGTGCTGATGTTCGGCCGGGAGACGGCAATGATCGGCGAGGCCGGGTGAAAGGAAGTAGAGTTATGGAACTGTTTGCGGTATATTTGGAAAGTCTGGACCAGAATCTGGTGGTGTTCGAGAAAGAGGAGAACGCCCATAAATATTTTGATGAGCTGAAGGCG
>JAIKWW010000144.1 GCA_024684465.1 Clostridia bacterium
GAAGCTGATCTCTCTGTCCTCCAGAGCAACTCCGTCGTAGCCCATGGTCTTTGAATCGTAAACTTCAGCGCATTTCTGTGCGAATTCCTTGTCAGCCTTAGGTGCAGCGATACTCAGATACCATTCTGCCAGTGACTGGAATTCTTCCTTTGTGAGATCGTTGCCGGTTACCAGCGCCATGTTGATGCAAGGCTGAGATGCGTCGAGAGTTGCGAACATTACCGCGCAGCTGGTATTTGCATCGCCTGTGCTGTAATCGTGATCCTTGCCCTTGTCATATGTGATGTTCAGCTGCAGGTAGTTGTTGATGAGAGGGTTGTTCTCAAGCTGCTCGCTGAGGAGGAATCCCTTCGGCACGGATCCTGCATACGTTTCGTGGAACTCCTGCGGTGCAACTTCAAAGAAGTCCTTTGAAGGGCCCACATGCGCCGTGTAGTATGATGCAGGGATGGCGAGGATCAGGATGATGATCCCCAGGATGGCCATAAATTTGTTAAGACCCTTGTCTTCCGCTGAAGTATCCTCATTCAGGATAGCCTCAGCCCTCTCCACTGTGATTCCGGAGAAATCCTCAGCTGCTTCCTTTGTATCATTTAAATTTTCTTCGACAACCTGCTCAGTGCCGTTGATCTTTTCATTAGTATCCACTGTACTGCTCCTCTTTCTTATTACTATACTGCGCACGGCTATGCACGGGTCCGCCCGCCCGCCGCGAAAATTGACTTACTCAAAATATTGTACCACAGTATTGACTCTGTAGTTGATGACTATGTGAAAATTTTTTTAGTTTCCACAGAAGTGCTTTTGTGATATAAATATTGTACAGGAGGTAAAATCCATGGAATATGAAACCGTTAATGAAACAGTCAGACTGATGGAAACTCCCAGAACAGTCACGCTGGACGGCCTTCACAGAGCATTTGTGGACACCCAGTATGACGACCGTTTCATAGAATCCATAATCAGTTACGTGGGCGGCATCTGCCTCTTCGACGCTTGCCAGCTCCGCAGCCAGTGGGAAACTGAGTGGATCGAAATGCACAAACAGCGCTAGAAAGATAAATAGAAAAAAGCAACCGGTTCCCTGAGGAACCGGTATTTTTTATGTGACTGTATTTTTCACCGGAAGTCATTCCGGGCCGGCGGTTTTTTCCGGCGCCGGGCTCTTACGTGACGGCGTCTTTCTCCGGCGCCGGACGGTCTTACACGCCGGCGGTTTTCTTCGGGAGCTCAGCTTCTGCGCCTTCTGTCGTGCGTTTCGTAATATGCCCGCTTGTCCTCATACATGCGGTTGTCCACGATCTCCACCATGCGGTCTATGGAATCATCCTCCGCATCGAAGATCCCCCATCCGATGGAAACCGATATGTCATAGGGTTTTTCACCCTTCGAATTGTAATTTGCCAGATTTCTGTTGATCCGCTCCACGCAGGACTGTCCCACCTCCGGATCGTCTGAATTCAGCAGGATCATGAACTCATCCCCGGCATATCTCACAGTGGTCCCCAGGGATCCAACGGAACGTCTCAGTACCCGGGCCGTCTTCACCAGAGCGCTGTCCCCTTCCAGGTGGCCGAATCTGTCGTTGATGGACTTGAAGCTGTTCAGATCCAGCATCATCAGGCAGAAACGCCTGCCGGTGAGGTTCAGGCTGTCCAGATAGTACCTGTTGTACATCCCCGTCAGCTTGTCAACCATTGTATTTTCCCTCTGCATGGACATCACCATCAGCGTGAGCCCCACTGCGGCACATGGCCAGATCAGCGAGATCCCGTAGAACACTGTCTGGATCGCAAGCCCGGTGCAGATAGGGACCAGCAGCTGCATCAGCGGGAAGAACTTGAACACGCCGCCCTTCATGCGGGCCGTACCGTACACATAGACCGCCAGCAGCAGGAATAAAAATCCTATAGCGTTGAAAAGCACGTAGAGCGGTTCCCTCTGATACCGGTTCGCTTCATCTATCATGAAAACCAGAGGCTGAAAAAAATTCACGATCAGCAGCGAGATGCCGATCAGATCCGTCAGCACCGCCATCTGTACGAGTTTCCTGGAGTTGGTGCCGGTGGTATTCCGCTCCACCAGAAGTACGAACAACGGGCTGAATACCAGATTCGTCAGATACAGCAGGAAGTTCCCCACGTAGAGGATCACCCGCACAAGATCTCCGGGCTGTCCGTCCAGCGTGAAAACCACCGGGTCCGCCACGCAGCACACCACCAGCATCATAGAAATGCAGAACAGCATGCGCGATTCCTTATCCTTCTGCCGGTTGATGACATGTCCAGTCAGAACTCCCAGCACCAGCATCAGACCGATGCCGTTGACTATATATATTTCCGTTAAGTTAACCCCTGTCATAATAAAACTCCTCAATCCGCCGCGCCACAGCGCAACTAATCGTTGGCTCTGACGATGCCGGAGCGATGGTTCCAATCCGCCGCGCCTGAGAGCAACACATATAAAGGCACGGCAACCACCGCTGCCGTGCCTGAGATTTATTAAACTGAAAGATACGTTTCCGGAGCAGCTCCCTTACTGCACCTGACCTACCACCTTGAAGCCCTTCTCCTCGTCGGCTTCCACAGCGGCCTTCATGGCCTCTACGCTGGCATTGTCATCAGACAGTCTCACCAGCACTCTGTCGTGAGTGTGATCTGCCACGGCCTTTTCCACGCCCTCAACAGACTCCAGCTTTTCCGCAACTGCCTTCTCGCAGCGCACGCACATCATTCCCGTAACGTTAAGTTCGATCGTTTTCATTTCAATACTCCTTCACATTATTATTAATGTAATTCTCCGGCAAAGCCATGTGCCGGAATCCTTTTCCCGGTCAATGCACCGGGTTACCTGGCCTCGGCCTTGAAGCGGCGCCTGTCCAGCTTGTTATCGCTGTAATATGAAGCCTTCGCGGCATACATGCGCCGGTCGGCCTCCGCCACCATCTGACTCAGGGTGCAGTCCCCCATCTCCCGGCAGCTCACCGTGCCGTATGATATGGAAAGGCGCTCCACCTGAGAGCCCCGCCAGTTGCTCACAGCCATGCGGAAATTCATCTCCATGGACTCCAGGCTGGCCTGATCGTCCTCACCCGCTATGATCACAACAAACTCGTCACCGCCTATGCGGTAACACCTGCCATAGTCATTGAAAGTCTCGCTGATACATGACGCAGCTCCTCTGATCAGCTCATCTCCGGCCTCATGTCCCCTGGAATCGTTGACTTCCTTGAGTCCGTTCACGTCGAACACTCCGACTGTTATAGCCGGATAGCTGGCTTCCTGAGCTTTGAGAGCCGCTTCGTAGCTTCTCCTGTTGAAGACACCGGTCATCTGATCCGTTTCCAGAAGAAGTCTGGATATCCTCTCACTGTTAAACCTGGCGGCTTTGGTGAAGGAAGCGTACGTTCCCACCGCAATGCTCATTATGCCGAAAACCGTGACATTTACCAGGTTCATCATGAGCAGATCTCCCTGCTGCAGGTTCAGCGCCAGAACTCCGTAAATCAGGTTGGCGGAAATTATAAGCAGTGCAAGGCACAGCGGCCTCATGCTGAACAGTGCCGGAACGATAGTGAGGATCGCCAGATAAGCCGCGGTGCGTTCTCCCGGACTTATGATGAGGGAAAGATAGATTCCCACGTCCAGAAGTACGAAAAGCATCACATACATGCTGAAAACTGTCAGAAGACGGCTTTTCCTGGACAATGTGAGATTGACTGCAAGGATTACCGCCAACAGCACAAATCCGGTAAAATATACTGCAGAATTTATCCGGATGATTCCCGTTCCCAACATGGAAAAGGCTGAAAGGGCAGCAAAAGTCACGGTTCCCAGAGCTGAAAATGCTATGAGGCTCCGCCTGTTTGATTCCATCAGCTGGTCGCTGATCATGAGGTAATCTGATCGATCCACGCCCTGATACAGCAACAGATTCTTAAGTACGTCGAGCATAATGAGTTCACCTCAGAATAACAGAAACGACAATCGTCCTGCGTGAGGGTCCACGAGCAACCAATCCCGCACGACACATACATGTTCAGTATATCAGACTGATGAATCAAATACAAAACATAATAGATATTTACAACTAAATTATAACAAAAAACAGGGCGGCTCCCGCCGCCCTTGAAAAATGTCACTTTAAAATTTCACGGATGTGATCCATCATTTTGCCCTCATCATTAATACGCTTTTCACGCTCCTGCATGAAGTCCTGATACATCATGAAGGCGCCGTTGCCCGGAGAATCCGGGAAAATGGTCTTTATCACTTCCTCGCATGGCGTCCACTCCGCCGAATCGATCTCCCGGGACAGCCGTAGTTCGCACTTTTTCGCCCTGCCCACGTAACAGTGGAGCAGCTGATCGAAGCGCTCGAACCACACCGTGCCCTTGTAGTCCAGGGATTCCAGCTCCACGCCGATCTCTTCGCGGACTTCCCGCACCGCAGTCTCCTCCGCAGTTTCCCCCGGCTTGATATAACCGGACACGAAGGATGTGTATGTGTCTGACATGTACAGCTGCTTAAGCAGCGCGATCTCGTCAAACTCGTTCACCACCATCACCAGCGCAACGTCGGCGAAACTGTCGAACCAGTACTTGCCGCATCTTTCGCAGAACGGCACCGGGCCGTCGTCTCCGGCGATCCTGGTCCCGAGCCTGCTGCCGCAGGTTGGACAATAGATATATTTCATAGTCGTACTCCTTACTGCCTTTCTGTTCAGTTCCCGGCGTTCCGGCGCTCTGGCCTTCCGGCATCCTGCTACCCCGGCGTTCCGGCCTCCGCGCTTCCCGGCGTCCGGGCTTTCCGGCCTTCCGGCATCCTGCCATCCCGGCGTTTCGGCGACCGGGCTTTCCGGCGTTCCGGCGATCTGGCCTTCCGGCATCCTGCCATCCCGGCGTTCAGGCCTATTTCGATTTTCTTGACTTCCGGGTTTTATGCTTATCGCTCAATTCCTGCCTTCATTATAAAAAAAATATTCCCGTTCTTCAATTCTTTCGGGCAAAACCATCAATAATCTGGTGCTCCGGGCTGCTTCCTGCCTCAACCGACGGCCGGGCTCACGAATCCTGAACTTTTACGGCCTGTCAGCCGGCAAGCCCCAGCCCCTGCCGGCCGGGCTCACGATCCGGGGCCGCTCGCCGCCTCACTCCCTGCCGGCTGGATCTCGTTCTCCGGATTGCTTGCCGCCTCTCTCCCCTGCCGGCTGGATCTCGTTCTCCGGATCGCTTGCCGCCTCGATTCCCTGCCGGCTGGATCTCGTTCTCCGGATTGCTTGCCGCCTCGCTTCCGACCCTCGGGATTCCTGCGGATCAAATGACTAATCAATTTTTAAAAAATGCCGAAAATATATTATAGTAAGTTAAATTTAGGAGATGGATAATGAACAGGAATATTGAAAAATTTGCAGAAGCTCTGGCCAATGACGATGAGCTGGCGCGGGAATTTCTCGCTCTCGGCCGCAAGCCTTCCATGAACAAGGTCATCGACTTTGCCGGGAGCCACGGATTCCGATTCAGCGAAAAGGATGTGATCGAGTTCAGAAAGGCGGCTGCATGCATCGACGAGGACGAGCTCACCGGCCCGATAGACGGCGGACTCCCCTTCGTAGCCCGGAAATTTAAAGAAAAAACGTGCTCGCTGATCCGCAAGTACGTCAAAAAAGAAAAACAATGATTTTGTAAATTGATACTGACCACAATCGTGATATGTACCCCTTGTCCGATATGTACACTCTTAATCGGACTAGCAGCAGGGATTACATATCACATTTTTATGTTGCCGAGGGGCTGCAGAAACCCTGCCGGAAGAGGATTAAGCCGTTTTTTATCACAGGCTTTTGCAATCTGCGGATTAAGTCAACAATGAAAAATGCTTGCATTCGTAATTACCGGCCAATGATACGAAACAAACCAAACAGGGTTTCCCCCGTTGTATGTCCGCTTTTACGATATCAAAACCCAGCGGGCGGATCATATAAAACCATCCGTCCGTTATTCTTAAAATCCTACACTGTGGACTAATCATACTATCTCATCCGCCCGCATTTGAACCCGGCAGACAGATTCAAAATCCCGGCATTAACCTCGTATTGCGGTAAAATTAAACATATTTCGTTTAATTTTCGGTGAAACGAAATATAAATCAAATTTTCACCGAAAATGAACTGCTTTGAATCATTAAAATCCAGATGATAATTACCATAAACGTAAAATATATAAAGTAATGGAATTTTCCGGGGCAAAATTTTGTTGATAATTATGGTAATTGCACCATAAAGTTTCGTAATTAGCATTTTTCACCTGTTAAATCAAGGCAATCTAGATAGATTTTTCGGTGAAAAACAAATTTCTCATCGATTTCACCGAAAATCACCTTTTGCTTAAGATCGTGGCTTCCAATCTTCTTGATACAGAGTTGAATTGGAATTCCACGTTCTGTTTTTGCAGTTCAAGTCCTTTTATGTGTGTAAATTCGTTTTCCTGTGGAATGCACGTGGAATCATTTAGGCTGCATTCAGCAATTGTACCTGCTTACGGGCAATAGTTATACAGCTACGAGCTGGTTCTTCGTTGATAACGCGGACACGCCCACACAATGGTGTAAATTAATAATTCAAAAAAGAAAGAGCACATGCTCATCCTGGATAATGTAAGCTTAATCTGTAGATCCCTATCCGGCGGGCAGACTGCAGTGCCCTGTATGCTGCGGCGCCTTGCAAAAGCACCGACTTGAAAAACGCAGCGCCTTGTAAAAAGCGTCCACTTAAAAAAGGCGGTGACTTACAAAACGCGACGCAATTAAAAAACCGTTGCGTGATCTTGCAACGGTTTTTGGGGTTCAAAATATCGAAGTTTGCCGAAATCGGATTAAACAAATCATTTATCACAGGCTCTGAGCAGCTCCTGCTCAAGCTCCTCCAGCATGTCAGGTCTGCCCGGGAGCAGTGTCCTGAGTAAGGGCAGGATTTCATAACATACCAGCTCCCGGAGCACTGGAGGTGTGCACTCGGTGAGTCCGCAAAAGTAACTGTGACCTATGAGCCTGCCCGTTCCGAAATCCGGATTGTCAGCCAGGGTGTCGTCGAGTTTCGAGACAAGTTCAACCACCCGGTCAAAGCCGGGGCTGGCCAGCCCGGACCTGTACTTTTCAAAGGCTTCAGAGCCGAAGCCCGGGAGCATCTCATAGAATCCGAACCTGCGCCGGATCAGAGAGCTCCGATTTCCCGGAAACAAAGCCGTATTCAGGCCATTCATCACCCGGCCTGAGTTTATAAATTCTGTAGTACTGCTATGTTCATCGGGATGCTTCGGTACCCTGCCTGAGTTTCCCGCTTCTGCAGTG
>JAIKWW010000154.1 GCA_024684465.1 Clostridia bacterium
TGGAGGACAAATATGTTATCGAGATGCAGAAATCTTAGAAAGGCGCTGGCGGTCACTCTCAGCTTTATGATGGTGATGACCATGTGCACTTTCAACATTCCGCCGTCGTATGCGGATACGGGAACGATAGAACTGATGGACCCTTCAGGCAGTCCTACGGGAGTATATTACTCCATTTCGGACACCGGTGTCCTGAGCTTCACGGGAAGCGGAGCGATCCCTTCATACAGCGTGACGGAGACGGATCCGAATTATTATAAGAGTGCGCCGTGGCAGAGCTCCTACGTGGTGGATTCCATCACCAGGATCGAGATCAACGAGGGCATCACTGCGGTGGGAAGCTACGCGTTCTACAAGATGACAAGCGTGTCGTCGGTGAGTTTCCCGGAGAGCTCCATGAGGAGCATTCTCACGTGTTCATTTTCCGAGATGACGGGACTCACTTCGGTGATCATGCCGGCATCGGTGGAGGCCATCGGACAGAAGGCATTCTTCGGGGACAAGAACCTGGAGGCTATCAACCTGCCGTCCAAGCTGACGGGAATCGGCGTCTATGCCATGGGTAACTGCAGTACAGCATCCAGCCCTCTGACAGTTTACGTTGATTATTACGTGAATACGGATACGATGGCTTCCTTCAGAAGTCTGTTCCCTGCGTCCTGGTCCGGAGTGATCATCCCGTACAAGTACGAGGCTGACGGCGTGACTGTAAAGACTGACGCAGACGGGAATCCGGTATATGACTATTCCGACGGCTTCAACACCCCGACTGTGAAGTACGAGGTGAGGACGGTGGTGGATCAGAACTGCGGAACAGTGGTTTCCGTATCGGATTACAACGCCACCTACACCACTTACGTGAAGCCGGGAGCTTCCGTAACCTGTAAAGCGCAGCCTGCAACGGGCTACACCTTCCAGACCTGGAACACCTACAGAGCCAGCGCCAACGAAGAGATCAGCGAAGAGGTGAGCTATGCCCAGAGAGTGGCAAACCAGAGCTTCGACCTGAGCACCCACCCGGTGACATACTGCTATACAGCAACCATCGATGCAGCCAACCCGGTGCCGCAGAAGTACAGCCCGGTGTTCTCCAAGATTGTCTATAACGTTACTTTTAATACAAATATGGGCTCCTTCGACACCACGAGCCCGCAGAATGTCCAGGCCGCAGCAAACGGCGTGACTTTCTCACCAGCAAATTCAGAGGTTGCAACCAGTGCATCCGCAAATGTAATCTACGGCCAGACCTTCGCCGAGGCGCTGGGCGGTGAAAACCTTCCGGTTCCGCAGAGAGAGGGTTACCAGTTCAAGGGCTGGTTCACGGCCACTGTGGTGGGCACGGAGATAACCTCCTCCAGCACGGTGCCTGCGGATTCGGATACGAATCTGATCCTGTACGCACAGTGGACCTCCAATGATTACAAGGTCATATTCAACAAGGGTCTGCTGGAGCATCCTGACGGACAGCCGGATGGAACTCCCGCAGGAAGAGTTACCGGCGAGATGACCGACCAGGATATGAAATACGGCGTTGCCACAGCTCTGAAGAACTGCTCGTACAATGCGCAGGGCTACAAGTTCCTGGGCTGGTATCCTGAGATCTATCCGCCTGCAGATCCGGGAGAACTGATCACGGACGGAGCAGAGGTTTCGAATCTCACCACTGCCAACAACGGAACGGTCACCCTCTACGCAGTATGGGGATTTGACCTGAAGTACAACTATGGCGTGAATTCCTCAGGGGCGGGAACCTCTGTGAACATGGGCACCACCACGGTTACCTACGGTGGTAATCCGGTGCTGCCGCAGAACAGATACAAGAGAGCATACTATCAGTTCTCCGGCTGGGCTATGAGCATAGGCGGCGAGAAGGTGATGGACGATCAGGCAACTGTTTCCACGAGCCTTATCGACACATATCTCCGTCCTGTAAATGCGATGCCGTCCAACACTACGGTGAACATCTATGCCCTGTGGTCCATGCAGACATACACGCTGTCCTTTAACGGAAACAACCTGACGGAACTGGATACGTCCCCGACGGGCGACTTCGCTCCTATCACGGCGCCAATCAGCCTTGCCAGCGACGCACACGCGGCGACTATCTCCATCCCGGTGACAGTGCCTGAGCCGTACCCTGTATACAGCAATTACAGATTCGACTACTGGTGTACGGATCCGTCGGGAACCGGAAACATGTACGGAGAAGGTGCGTCCATCGACATCACGAGTGATACGGTGCTCTATGCTATCTGGACAACGGACAGCTATACAGTTTCCTTTGACGGAAATACTGCGGACGGAGGCAAGAGCGTGTCTCCGAAGAATGTGAAGTACAACACATCTGTGACACTTCCTGCCTGCACCTGGACAAAGACCGGCTACATATTCACCGGCTGGGGAGAGAACCAGAACACCACACTTCCTATAGCGGCGGGTACTTCCGTGATCATCAGGAACGACGTGACCTACTATGCACAGTGGGCTCCGATACACTATGACATCATATTCAACATAACCCACAACGTGGACTCCAACAGTATCGAACCGCCTGATTTTAGCGATCTGGCTTACGATCAGGAATTCACCATCCCGCAGAACGAACTGTACTACACGGGACACACATTCCTGGGATGGACACTGGATCCGGATTCCTCAACTCCGGATTACGTGCCGGGACAGACGTATACCAACGCCACAAAGAACAACGGAGAGAAGGTGGCTCTGTACGATGTGTGGTCTTCGGACGCATATACAGTGACATATGACGGGAACGGCGGAAGCGGAACAATGGCTCCGGATGCTCCGCTCTATGACACGAACTACACCCTGAGGACGAACGATTTCACCAGAGAAGGATATACCTTCATCGGATGGTCCACGACTCCTGACGGGGAAGTGGAATACAGCCCGGGATTCAGCTTCAAGGTTCCTCTGGAAAATGAGAATTCCACAGTAAACGGCATAACATTCTATGCTGTATGGGAGCCATCCAGAACCGTTACCTTCACCATCGCGGATCAGGACAACGCGGGCAGGACCGAAGCACTCAATCCGGATTCCAGGGATACTGTAACCATGGACGGAGAGACGGTAATCCCGGGAACAACTTCCAAGATCGTAGCTCAGGGTAAGACTCTGAAGGAATCGGCGACTGCAGTTTCCGTAACTCCGTACAAAGGACAGCAGTTCAAGGGCTGGAAAGTCCTTGAAGGCGGAAGCCTGGGAGCTGACTATGTGAGCACGAAGCAGGATCTGAGTGACTATCAGATACCTATGGGCGCAGAGGATATGACTCTGGTTGCCTGCTTCGAGACCATCGAGTACGTGGCTGAAGTGAAGAACTTTGTGGCAGGTACCATCGAGATCTCCACGAACTCCAGCTTCGACAGCACCATCGCGCCTGTAGCAAGCGACGATTCCGATACGACGACCATCAAGTACATTTACGGGGAGACCGTATATGTGAGGATCACACTGGCCGACGGCAGCACATCCACTCTGTCTTCACTGCAGATCGTGGACGGAGATGACAAGACGCTGGTGACATATTCCGGCAACAAGGCGGCAGCCCTCACCGGTGACAACGGGATCTACGAGGGTTCTGTGGGCGACCTGATCCAGGATGTTACGCTGAACGGAACTCTGGCGACAAATCTCACGCTGACTGTTTCCGCCGCGACGATCGTAAATTACTACTATATCGATGCGAATGCAGGGGCTAACGGTTCCATTACGAAATCCCCGGCGGATGAAGCTATTCCTTCCGAAACTGAAGCTGAAGTTACCATCAGACCGGACGAGGGATACTACATCAGCAGCATCATCGTAAACGGCACCGAGGACACGAGTCTGACGGGATATACCACAACTGCCATAGTGAAGACGTTCAGATATTCGGATGCAGTAAACGGCAGGATCACGGTTGTGGCAACATTTGATGTGGTGCCTGAATTCGTTACAGTCAGCGCGCTGAAGACGGAGCACGGTTCCTTTACTCTGAGCGCCACCGGCAAGGTGGGCAAGGGAACCACTGTGACTGTGACAACGACGCCTGATTCCGGCTACGCTGTGAAGGGCATCTACCTGAACGGCGAACTGGTATCCAAGGATAAAACCTACTCCTTCGAGGCGAAGAATGACACGGTAGTTTCTGTAACCTTCACTGTATCCGGAAGCTCCGGCGGCGATTCCGGTACGACGGTAAAGACCTACACCATCAAAGCTACGCTGGGCGTGGGTGGCAAGGTCAACTTCGACGGGACCAAGGAACTGGCTCCGGGAGACAGCTTCACTGTGATCGTCACGGCTGACTACGGCTACAGAGTACAGGATGTGAGAATCGACGGCGACAGCATCGGCAGGGCATCCACGTACACATTTGAAAATATCAACGAGAATCACAAGATCGCCGTGGACTTCCAGAAGGGCTACTACGGCAGTACAAACCAGTACGGCGTGCTCACGGATGACGCCTATGTGGACGATGACAACTCCCAGGATGTCTACAAGAGAGCTTCGTCCTATCAGGATGTGAATGCGGGAAGCTGGTACTACAACGGAATCGACTACGTTGTGAGCAACAGCCTCTTCAAGGTGTCCGGCAGCTATTTCTATCCGGATGCATATGCCACAAGAGCAATGCTGGTGGAAATGATATACAACAACGAAGGCGCTCCTACGGTGGGCTTCAATGCGGGATTTGCGGATGTTTCCAATGGCAATCCGTATGCAAAGGCCATCAACTGGGCTACTTCAAAGGGCATCGTCACAGGTGTGAGTGCAAATTCCTTTGCGCCTGACGGCAGCATCACCAGAGAACAGCTGGCTGCGATCCTGTACAGATACGCAACCTACAAGCAGAGGGACGTATCCAACAGCTCAGCATACAGAACCAGTGGCTTCAATGACTCCGGCAGCATCTCCGCATATGCGAAGACAGCGGTGAACTGGGCCACCAACATCGGCCTGGTGAACGGCAGAACGGCCTACACTCTGGAACCGTCGGGCCTCACCACAAGAGCTGAGCTCTGCACCATCATGACGAGATTCTGCAATTACGTAATGTAGTCAGGTCCCGGTCTGAGCCCCCGGAACCCGGCTATAAATAAAAGACATTCCTCATATTTGGGGAATGTCTTTTTTAATGAAGCGATCATTCATAATATCAATGGCAGCAGCAGGGCTGTCACTCCGTGAATATCAAACATACAACAGTCACTTCCGGGAAGCATCACGCACCTTGCTGATGACCTTGGAAGCCTCCGCCCTGGTGGCGGTTCCCGAAGGATTGAAGACCCTGACTGTGGCGCCCTCTGCGTCCTTTACATCGGAGCCGTTGATGATGCCGGCCTTCACGGCGGAGTTGACGTAATCAGCTGCCCAGCCGCTGATGGAGCCCGCATCTGCAAAATCGATAGCTGCGGAACCGGAAGGCAGGCTGATTCCCTGGGAAGAGGCGAAGGACATGATCATCTTTGCCATCTGTTCCCTGGTTATGA
This sequence comes from Clostridia bacterium, assembly GCA_024684465.1. Classification (GTDB taxonomy): domain Bacteria; phylum Bacillota; class Clostridia; order Peptostreptococcales; family Anaerovoracaceae; genus JAIKWW01. The sequence goes on from JAIKWW010000154.1 coordinate 5,502, forward strand.
CCGCATCCGGATCGAAGGTGGCATCACCTGTGCCGGAAGCCACGCCGCTGCTGAGTGCCCATGCCACGCAGCCCGCGTACCAGTCGGAGTCCGTGACGTCGTCAAATCCCAGAGATGCGGCGGACCGGTTGGTGTCAGCTCCCGCAACTCCCGCCAGAAGCTTTACGAACTGGGCTCTGGTGACAGGAGCAAAAGGCCTGAAGGTGCCGTCCTCCATGCCGGAAATGATATTGTCCTTTGCCAGAGCTGTGATGTAGCTCTCTGCCCAGTTGCCCGCAATGTCCGGGAAAATGGAACTTCCTGCGGAAGGCGTCTCCGGAACAGGTTCGGGCTGTGTGATCACTCCCGTGGAAGGTTCTTCAGGTGTCACAGGGTCCGGACCCGTCACCGGGTTCTCAGCGGGAGAACCGGAGGGCGTCTGGGTCTGGGAGGGTGTGCTGTAGTAACTGATGTAAAAATTCCTGATATCTGCAGAATTCTGCATCTGAGCATAGCGGAAGTGGATGGCACCGTCAGCCACAGCGCTGTTCTTTATGGTATCCAGCTGAGCCCTGAGCTCGGTGGTGCCGTACCACGAAGATGCAGTGTCTCCCTTTGATATAGCCTCTGCGGCGCGGTAGTCAGCCATACCTACGTAGTACTTTACATCGGTGCCGGAGCAGATGCCGGACCACCAGTTGAATACGGTATTGAAGTCCGCCAGTTCATATCCTCTCGGCCAGTAGATCTGAGGGCAGATGTAGTCCAGCCAGCCGTTCCGCACCCATGTGACGGAGTCCGCGTAACGCTGGTTGAGATGCTCCAGTCCTCTGGTGTCACTGCCTCCCGGCGTGGACTTTGCATTTGCCCAGATTCCCGTGGTGCTGACACCGAAGCGGATGTCCGGGTCGGCAGCGTGAAGTCTGCTGTCCAGCTGTGAGATCAGATTGTTCACATTGTTTATACGCCAGGCTCCGATGTCGGAGTAACCTGCGCCGTAGGTTGCAAAGGTGGCAGCGTCGTTAAAATCTGTGCCGGGATAGAAGTAGTCGTCCAGGTGGATCCCGTCCACGTCGTAGTTGTTCACGATCTCAAGGGCGCCCTGAATCACCAGCTCGGTGACTGCAGGCTGACCCGGGTCGTAATAGAAAGAGCCGTTGTGCTCAACAACATATGGCGCGTATGCTCCCAGAGCCGGGTTGGTGGAGGCCAGACCCGCAGAAGCCAGGTCGTTCACCTGTTTCGTGATTCTGTAAGGGTTGATCCAGGCGTGGAGCTGCATACCCCGGGCGTGTGCCTCATCCACCCAGTATTCCAACGGGTCGAATCCCCCTGAGGGAGCCAGTCCCTGTGTTCCTGTG
>JAIKWW010000158.1 GCA_024684465.1 Clostridia bacterium
TGTTGGAGAATACGACTGATACTGTTATAGAAGGGGAATAATCGAAATGAATGACAATGAAAAGCTTACTTACAAAGATGCCGGTGTAGATACCAAAGAGGGCGCACGCGCAGTAGGACTCATGAAGGATCACGTAAAGAAGACCTTTACCGAAAATGTCCTCACGGGCCTCGGCTCTTTCGGAAGCCTCTATAAACTTGACCTGGAGGGAATCGAAGAGCCTGTTCTCGTTTCCGGTACAGACGGAGTGGGCACTAAGCTGAAGATCGCTTTCCTGATGGACAAGCATGATACAGTCGGTCAGGACTGTGTCGCAATGTGCGTAAACGATATCGTATGCCAGGGAGCTGCTCCGTTATTCTTCCTGGATTATATCGCAACAGGAAAAGTCAAAGCTGAAAAGATTGAAGATATCGTCAAGGGCATCGCTGATGGCTGCGTAATCTCAGACTGTTCGCTGGTGGGTGGCGAGACAGCTGAAATGCCTTCTTTCTATGCAGAGGGCGAGTATGACATGGCCGGATTTGCGGTTGGCATCGTGGACAGAAAGAAGATCATCGACGGCAGCAAAGTCAGAGAAGGAAATGTTGTTATAGGTATCCCTTCCAGCGGGATTCACAGCAACGGATATTCTCTGGTCCGCAAGATCTTTTTCGAGAAGATGAACATGGATGTGGAAGATTATGTGGATGAGCTGGATATGACTCTTGGAGAAGCGCTCCTCAAGCCGACCAGAATTTATGTGAGACCGGCAAAGGCAGTCTTCAAGAAATATGATGTCAACGGTGTTGTTCACATGACAGGCGGCGGATTCTACGAGAATATTCCGAGGATCATTCCTGAAGGACTGGGTGTAGATATCGAACTTGGTTCATGGGATATTCTTCCGATCTTCAAGTACATTCAGAAGTGCGCAAATGTGGACCTCAAGGAGATGTTCTCCACGTTCAACATGGGACTTGGCATGCTCTTCGTGGTAGACGAAAGCATCGCCTCCGGCGTGATGTCTGTACTCATTGCCAACGGTGAGAATCCTTCAATCGTAGGCAAGATCACAAAGGGTGAAGGCATAAGGATCAGACAGCAGGACGGAACTGTTCTTTAAGCAGCATCCTGTCAGGCGGAACTGCGGCAGATCAGAATTGGGAAGAGGTACAGATTTGAAGAACATTGCAGTAATGGTCTCAGGCGGCGGAACAGATCTCCAGTCTGTGATCGATAATGTTGAAAACGGATATATTGAAAATGGCAGGATCGTACTGGTGATCGCCAGCAAACCCGGGATCTATGCTCTGGAGAGAGCAGCGGCTCACGGTATCAGAGGTGTTGTGATCGGGAAGGATGAGTATCCCGACATGGCAGACAGGACGGAGGCCATCATAAGAGCATTGTCCGAAGCTGGGACGGATCTCGTGGTTCTGGCGGGTTATCTCAGTGTGCTCCAGCCTGCACTAATAGAGGCGTACAGGAACAGGATCATCAACATTCATCCTTCTCTTATACCGAAGTACTGCGGAAAGGGATTCTACGGAATGCATGTGCACGAGGCAGTGATCGCTGCCGGCGAAAGAGAATCCGGAGCAACAGTACACTTTGTGGATGAGGGTGTGGATACCGGCAAGATCATAATCCAGAGGAAAGTGGAAGTGCTTTCGGATGACACTCCGGAGACACTTCAGCAGAGAGTACTTGAGGTTGAACATGAGATCCTGCCTGAGGCAGTAAAAAAGTTCTGTAATGGAGAAATAGTTTTTTAGCGGAGGAGATTAATGAAGATACTTGTTGTTGGAAGTGGTGGAAGAGAGCATGCGATAGTGTGGAAGCTTTCCCAGAGTCCGAGAGTTGATAAGATTTACTGTGCTCCGGGCAATGCCGGTATTTCCGGTCTTGCCGAGTGCGTGGATATCGGTGCAGAGGATCTTGAAAAGATCAGGGATTTTGCCGTGGAAAAGAAGATCGACATGGCAGTTATCGGACCTGAAGTTCCGCTGTCCATGGGTATTACGGATCTCCTGCAGGAGGCGGGTATCAGAGTTTTCGGACCTGACCGCAACTGCTCACAGCTCGAAGGAAGCAAGGCTTTTACCAAAGCATTTCTCATGAGACACAACATCCCGACTGCAGGATATAAAGAGTATACAGATGAGAAGGAACTGCTGGATGACATCGGTATCTTTGGCTATCCTATGGTAATAAAGGCAGACGGACTTGCAGCAGGCAAGGGCGTTATCATTGCAGAAGATGAGGAAGCTGCACGTGCCGGAATCGAAGAGATCATGGGCGAGAAGAGATTCGGCAGTGCCGGAGATCTCGTTCTGGTGGAAGAGTGTCTCACCGGAGTGGAAGCATCAATGCTCTGTTTTGTTGATGGAAATGTCATCGTTCCTATGGAATCTGCTCAGGACTACAAGCGTATCTTCGACGGTGACAAGGGACCGAATACCGGCGGAATGGGTTCATATTCTCCGAGTCTTCTCTTTAACAGTGAGGTGGAAGTCCAGATAAGGGAACAGATCCTGGAACCTACGATAAATGGTTTTAAGGAAGACGGCCTTGATTTTCACGGGGTGCTCTTTATCGGACTCATGCTTTCTGAGGATGGCCCGAAGGTCATAGAGTTTAACAACAGGTTCGGCGATCCTGAGACACAGTCCGTGCTCATGAGACTTGATACGGATCTGGCAGATATATTTGATGCATGCATTGACGGAACACTTGCGGATCTGGAGATCAAGTGGAGTGAGAAACGTGCAGTGACAGTGGTTCTGGCATCCGGCGGATATCCGGGGGATTACGAAAAGGGAAAGGTGATCACCGGACTTGAGGATGTGGATGACGATGTTGTTGTATTCCATGCGGGAACAAAATTTGACAACGGCAATATCGTGACTTCCGGAGGAAGAGTTCTGGGTGTTACAGCTACGGGTGCGACTAATGATGAAGCGAGAGCCAGAGCTTTTGATAATGTAAAGAGGATCAGCTTTGAAGGCGCTCATTTCAGAAATGATATAGGCAGGATCAATCGATGAACGGAGTGCAGTTACTGTTTTCGTTAGCTGTGATTCCGCCGCTGTTTCTCGTATATAAGATCTACAAGCTTGATACAATTGAAAAGGAGCCATTTAAACTGCTTCTTGGTCTTTTCCTGCTGGGAGCGTTTATGACGATCCCGGCGGGTTATGCGGAGGATGTTCTGGGAAATATCCTGGAACTGTTTGTTTCGGGCGGAGTTGTCTACAGCATTCTGCACAATTTCATCGTGGTGGCAATGGTGGAGGAGCTCTGCAAATATCTGGTCCTCAAACGCCTCACGTGGAACAATGCTGAATTTGATTATGCATTTGATGCAATGGTCTATGCTGTTGTGACATCACTGGGTTTTGCCTGTCTGGAGAATATTTTGTACGTGTTCTCCTTCGGTCTGGAAGTCGCATTGCTCAGAGCAGTCACGTCGATTCCGATGCACGCTGTGTTCGGTGTCTTCATGGGTGCAGGGTATGCGGTGGGAAAGCTCCACAGCACGCATGGTCATGAATTACGAGCTTCTGTCAGCCGGAGGCGAGGCGTATTGGTAGCGGTACTGGCCCATGGAACATATGATTTTTGTGCGTCCTCAGATTCTGCCTTGTCCTTTGTGGGATTTCTGGCGGTTACGATCATTCTTGACATCATGGCCTATAGAAAGGTCGTAAGAATGAGCAGAGAGGACCGTCCGGTTTTGGAAGACGGTGAAGATGCAGAGTGAACCCGGTGGCAGATACCGGGTTCTGTATATAATGAAAAAAATGACGGGTTGATCCGGTATCACCCTGTCAGGGAGGAAAGTTATGAATATAGCAGTAGATGGAATGGGCGGAGATTACGCACCTCAGGAGATCGTCAAGGGTTGTGTGGAAGCGTCCGAACTGATCGGGTCAAACGATATCATCTATATTGTGGGAAAAGAGGATGCAATAAAGGGTGAGCTGAAGAAATACAAGTTCAACCACAACAAGATCAAGATCGTGAACGCAACGGAAGTCATCACAAATGAAGATGCTCCGGTCAAGGCGGCGAGAGCAAAGAAGGATTCTTCGATGATAAAAGGCCTTTCCATGGTCAAGGAGGGAATGTGTGATTTCTTCATATCCGGAGGAAATACGGGAGCACTTATGGCAGGCTCGCTCTTCAGACTTGGAAGAATACAGGGAATCGACCGTCCGGCTATCGGCATGACATATCCTATTATCAACGGAAGAAGAAATCTTTCATTCCTGGTGGATGCAGGGGCAAACGCAGAATGCAAGCCTAAGAATCTCATGGATTTTGCCATCATGGGAAGCATTTATATGGAAAAAGTTCTCGACGTGAAGAATCCTACAGTAGGTCTTATCAACATCGGCGTTGAGGAGAAGAAGGGTACTGAGGTGCTCAAGGAAACTTTAAAATCCCTGAAGGCATCGGATCTGAATTTCATAGGAAATGTTGAAGGAAGGGATATTCCTTTCGGCGCGGCGGATGTGCTGGTCTGTGACGGCTTTGTGGGAAATACTGTACTCAAGCTTACTGAAGGCCTGGCGTCTGTGATGGTCGGGCAATTGAAAAGCATGCTGATGAAGAGCGTATTCACCAAGATGGGAGCACTCATGCTTGCCGGGGAACTGAAAGGTCTGAAGCAGAAGCTGGACTATTCGGAATACGGCGGAGCACCTATTCTCGGAGTGAAGGGACCTGTGCTGAAGATTCACGGTTCATCCTCAGCAAATGCTGTAAAGAATGCCATCATCAAAGGTATGCCGATTGTTGAAAATAACGTGATAGGGATCATCAGTGATGCCATAGCGGCTCGTGAAGATGAAAACGCTTCTGCGGAGCAGGAGGCTTCTGAAGATGAGCAGCAGTAACGAAAGTATTGATCTGGAACGTGTTTATGGGATTCTGGGCTATGTGTTCAGGAGTCCTGAGCTTCTGGTAAAGGCCCTCACACACAGCTCATATTGCTATGAACACGGCATGAAATACACGGAAAACAACGAGAGACTTGAGTTCCTTGGGGATGCCGTCCTCGACGCAGTAATTGCCGAGGAACTCTTTGAACGGCTTCGCGAGAGCGAAGAGGGCGATCTGAGCCGACTTAGATCAGAAATTGTATGTGAGACATCACTACTCAGGAAATCGGCTGAGATCGGTCTGAACGATCACCTGCGCATGGGAAACGGTGAAGCAAACCATGCTGCAGACGGAAGAAAGAGAGCGCTTTACGCCGACGCAATGGAGGCTGTGCTGGGGGCTATCTTTCTGGACGGCGGATGGGAACAGGTAAAAAGCGTTATTTTGAGACTTTTCGAAAACCTCATAGATGATGCAATCAACGGAAAGCTCATAAGTGATTATAAATCTGCACTCCAGGAAAAGCTTCAGGCAGACGGTAACTGCAACATCCGGTATGTTACGGAACTGGAGGAAGGACCTCCACATGACAGACGCTTTACTGTTTCAGTGAGCAATAACGGGACGGTCATGGCCCGGGGAAGCGGCTACTCAAAGAAGAGCGCAGAACAGGACGCGGCCAGAAATGCGTTGAGCAGTATGAAATTGTCTTGATCACAGACGGGAGAATAAATTGTTTTTTAAGAAAATGACAATGCACGGATTCAAATCATTTGCGGATCCGGTGACAATTGATTTTGACAGCGGGATTACCTGCATCGTGGGTCCGAACGGTTCGGGCAAGAGCAATATATCAGATGCCCTCAGATGGGTGCTGGGTGAGCAGAGTCCCAAGATGCTCCGGGGCGGAAAGATGGATGAGATCATCTTCGCCGGAACCGATACCAGAAAATCCAGAGGCATGGCGGAGGTTACTCTGGTCATAGATAATTCAGATAAAAGACTGGATATAGACTTTGTCGAGGTTTCCATCACCCGCAGAATGTACAGAACAGGTGAAAGCGAGTATTTCATCAACAATTCACAGTGCAGACTCAGGGATATCCGTGAACTGATAATGGACACAGGTATCGGCGTGGATGGTTATTCCATCATCGGGCAGGGAAAGATAGCCGAAATAATCAACGGCAAGCCGGATACCCGCAGAGAGATCTTTGAAGAAGCAGCAGGTATCGTAAAATACAGAACGAAGAAGGCAGAGACTGAACGAAAGCTGGAATCCACTGCTGCCAACCTCACCCGTGTCAACGATATCATTTCCGAACTTGAGGGCAGAGTTGCGCCTCTTCAGGAGGAGTCCCGCAAGGCAAAGGAATATCTGGAGATTAGCAAGAAATACAAGGAAAATGAGATCAATGTCATTCTGAGAAATATAGAACTCACCGACAAGCAGAACGCCATCCTGACGAAGGATATGGCGGATACGCAGAAGCTTGTGGATGAAACTGAAGAAAAACTCAGCGAGATCGACGGGAAGATAAGAAGAAACAAAGCGCGTTCAGATGAGTTGGATCTTGAGGATCAGCAGGAACGTGAACGCCTCATGAATATGGCTTATGAGCTCAGCGATCTGAAGAACAGGATGAAGATCGATACTGAGAGGATTTCTTCTCTTAAGAAGGGCAGAAATCTCTTCAGCGACGAAGTTAAGACTCTCATAGAACGTATTGCCAGAGAGGAGACGAACAAGAAAGCTCTCGAAAGAAAGCTGGAGGATCTCAACAATCAGAGTCTGGCTGTGGAGCAGCATCTGAATGACCTGCAGAAGAAGTTCAATGAAGAGGAGAAACTCGTCAACGAAAAGGAAAGTGAGTTTGAAAACTTCAGGGATTCGCTCTATGAACTGAGCATGAAATCTTCCTCCAAGAAGGCTGAAATCGAAGGACTGGAGAACATTCTCAACACATTGGGCAAGAGACGCAATGAGCTCAATGACGAATCCGCCCTGTCCAATGAGAATGATGCACTTGAAGCCGAGCTTCTCCGAAAGAAGCACGATCTCACTGATGTGAACCGCCAGAAGAATGAAGCCTTTGAAAAACAGACAGCTATAAGAAGGCGGATATTTGAACTCAATGAAAAAGAAGAGAGCAGCCGTGCAGAGTGCGGTCGTCTTAAGACCAGCCTCCATGAAGAACAGACCAGGAAAGATATGCTGGTACAGCTCGAAAATTCCTATGAGGGATACAATTACGCTGTTCGTTTTATAATGACGGAATCCAATATAAGAGGGATTTACGGTACGGTGGGCAGTCTGATCAAGGCACCGAGAGGCTATGAGACAGCAATCGAAACGGCACTGGGAGGAAGACTCCAGAATATAATCTGTGAGGATGATGACAGCGCAAAGAAAGCAATCAATCAACTTAAGGCCAGAAAGGCCGGCAGGCTCACGTTCCTGCCGCTCACCAGCCTTCGTGTGTCTCCGCGAAAAAATGACGGGGAACTCACAAGTGAGCCCGGTTTTGTAGGCATAGCTGCTGATGTTGTGGAGTTTGACGGAGTATATAAAAATGCTGTCGAGTACCTGCTGGGCGGTATCGTGATCATGAAGACTCTGGACGACGCGATGTCCATTTCAAAGAAGCACAGAGGCTACAGATACGTGACGATGGAAGGGGAACTGATCAATCCATCAGGCGCTGTAACAGGCGGAGCATATAAAAATAATAATACCAGCGGTCTTCTTGAGAGAAAGAACCGTCTGAATGCAGCAGACAAGGTGATATTCCAGCTCAAAGATGAATACGGAAGAGCAGAAAAGGCACTCATACGTCTCATGGATGAGACCGAGACGGAAAAGCAGATGCTTGAGGAAGCTGACAGGGTATTTCATGATCTGGAGATCAGGGCTGTCAATTGCAAGAATGAGTATGATGCTCTGGAAGAAAAGAACAGCGGTATCGCCGAACGCAACGACAGACGCAGTTCTGAACTCTCCAGACTGGAAGCGGAAATCGAGCATACCAGAACACTCATCAGTGAGGCAAGAGCAGATTTCGACAACACAGAGCTGAGAATCGACGATATAAAGAAGCGCACAGAACTCCTGGCAGATGAAAGGGATGATCTCAAAAAATCTGCAGCACATCTTTCCGAGCAGCTGTTGAAAGTCAGGATCGACTCTGAGGGCATGAGAGGTGATCTGAGCAGTTTACAGGATCAGATCAATCGAAGCCATACGGCCATTGTCGATCTCAATAAGGAGATGGAAACAAAGAACCAGAACATCAAGAATTCCGATCTGGAACAGGAATCCATCGAGTTCCGCATGAGGGGAACCCTGCAGGAAATCGAGATGTGTGAGCTGAAAAATAAGGATCAGAGCAGCAGACTCAATGACATCAAGAATGAAAAAGCAGATCTGTCAAAGGCATATGACAATCTCCTGTCCGAGAAGGAAGGAATCGACAAAACAGTCTATATGCACAAGAACAGAAAATATGACATCGAACTGAAGCTCAGGAGCGGTGAGACCAGAGTTGATGACTGGAAGAATAAGATCTGGGAAGAATTTGAGATCTCATATCTCGAAGCTCTGGATATGAAACATCCTGCCTTCGATCTGAATGAAGGTGTCAAATCCTCCAGAAGTATGAGAAAGGAACTCCGTGAGCTGGGAGATGTAAATGTCAATGCCATTGCTGAGTATGAGGAAGTCCGCAAGAGATACGATTTCCTTACGGGACAGCGAAAGGATCTCATGGATGCGTCAAGCTCACTGAAGTCCATAATCACAGAGACAGACAATCTCATTCGCAGCAATTTTGAGATTACGTTCAATCATATCAGCAGGAATTTCAAGAATGTGTTCAAGGAACTCTTCGGAGGCGGTGACGCTGAAATCCGCATCGAACCCGATGTGGATCCGCTTGATGCTGAAATAGATATCGTGGCGCAGCCACCGGGGAAGAAACTGCAGAATATGAATCTTCTCTCGGGCGGAGAGAAGACCATGACCGCTATCGCGCTGATGTTTGCAGTTCTCAAGACAAAGCCGACACCGTTCTGCATCCTGGACGAGATCGAGGCTGCGCTTGATGAGGCAAATATTGACAGATTCGGAGATTATCTGAAGAATCTGGGAAATATTCAGTTCGTTCTGGTAACGCATTCAAAGGTTACCATGGAGCATGCCAATGTTCTCTATGGCGTGACTATGCCGGAACGCGGAATTTCAAAGGTTCTTTCTCTCAAACTCGCAGATGCGGAAGCAATGGAAGGTTTGTCGTAAAATAATTACAGTTAACTGATATCCCGGAGGAGATATATGGCAATTGGCGAAAAGAAATCATTTTTCGTAAGACTGACAGAGGGACTTTCAAAGACCACTGAAAACATAATGGAAAAGATCGGGGACGTGGTACTGGGTCGTCCTGCGATCGATGAGGATATGCTTGAGGAATTGGAGGAGGCTCTGATTCTTTCAGATATAGGAATGGATACCACCGAGCGCATAATAGAAAAGCTCAGATCTGATATAAAACAGGATCGGCTTCAGTATTCTGACGACGTGATCAACAGGATAAAGGAAATCGTAACTGAGATCCTGACTGAGGATAAGGCGCCCGGAACTCTGTCCGACAAGACACCTCTGGTCATTCTGATGATCGGTGTCAACGGATCCGGCAAGACTACATCCATGGGTAAGATCGCCCATATGCTGAAGGAACAGGGGAAATCCGTAATGTTCGCTGCTGCTGACACCTTCAGGGCAGCAGCTATAGAACAGCTGGAAATCTGGGGAAAGCGTACTGATGTCCCTGTGATAAGACACTCTGAGGGCGCTGATCCCTCGGCTGTTATATTTGATGCAATAAAGGCAGCACAGGCAAGAAATGTGGATGTCCTGATCTGCGATACTGCAGGCAGACTTCAGAACAAGAAGAATCTGATGAACGAGCTGGCAAAGATGTACAAGATAATCGGCAGGGAATATCCCGAGGCTGATCTTGAGACTTTGCTGGTCCTGGATGCAGCCACAGGCAAAAATGCTGTGCAGCAGGCTAAGGAATTCGGCGAAGTCGCTCAGCTCACGGGCATCGTCCTCACAAAACTGGACGGGACTGCAAAGGGCGGTATAGTAATAACTCTGGCGGATCAGTTTGGTGTGCCGGTGAAGTTTATCGGTGTTGGCGAAGGCATGGACGACCTTCAGGTCTTTGATCCCGAGACCTTTGCTGAAGCGCTTTTTACAGGCGTTGGCAAAGACAAGATGTCTCAGGATGAGACTGAGACCGTTTATGACCTGGCAGGTGAAACGGATCATGCAGATGGTGTGACTAAGGAAGCTGAGTCCCTCGGTGAAGATACAGACAGCGAGTCAGCTGAGGTAGCTTCAGAAGAAGTGACAGGCACCGTAGAGGAAACTGCTGAGTCTGCAGAAGCTGCAGTGAGAATTGCAGAGCCTGAGGAAGAGGCAGAAGCTGAAATGACGACTGCAGAGCCTGAGGAAACAGCAGCCGGAGAAGACAACGAAACGGCTGTTGAAGCGGAAGATGAAACCGCTGAAGAAGGAATTGAAACTGCCGGTGAGCAGAGAGAAGCTGAAACAGATGAGCATCCTGAGGAAAGTGAAGAAAAGCAGGAAGAAGCTCCTGCAGAGCGCAAGGGCATCCGCGGTTTCTTCAAAAAACTCATGGGCTGATTATTGAAAGGGGAACCAAAATGGGAAAACCTGTAGTTGCGGTGATCGGACGTCCTAATGTGGGCAAATCGACGCTTTTTAACAAGATAGTGGGAAGCCGGGTATCCATCGTTGAAGATACACCGGGAGTAACTCGTGACAGAATCTACGCCGAATCCGAATGGAGCGGCATTCCGTTCGTACTCATAGACACCGGCGGCATCGAACCGGACAGTGATGACATCATTCTTTCACAGATGAGGGTTCAGACGGAGATCGCTGTTGAAACGGCTGATGTAATTGTTTTTATCGTGGACGGAAAATCCGGACTCACAGCAGCAGATCGTGAAATCGGAGAAATGCTGTTCAAGACAGGAAGAGATGTCATTCTGGTGGTCAATAAAGTTGACTCTCCAAAGCTGCCGGATGACTTCTATGATTTTTACGAGCTGGGTCTGGGTGAGCCGATCCCTGTTTCTGCAGTGAATATGCTGAATCTGGGTGATCTGCTGGATATGATCGTTTCCCAGTTCCCGAAGGAAGATGAAGATTCCCTGGAGGATGATGACATTAAGATCTCCGTAATCGGAAGACCTAATGTGGGAAAATCGTCCCTGGTCAATGCCATGGTGGGGCAGAACCGCGTAATTGTCAGCAATATCGCCGGAACCACCAGAGATTCCATCGATACGCCGTTTGAAAAGGACGGCCACAGATATACGCTCATCGATACTGCCGGTATCAGAAGGAAGAACAAGATTACGGAAGATATCGAGCGCTACAGCATCATCAGAGCTATCGCCTCCATCGAGCGAAGCGATGTCTGTGTTCTGATGATCGACGCCCAGGACGGTGTGACGGAGCAGGATAAGAAGATCGGCGGTATTGCCCATGAAGCAGGAAAGGGCATAATTGTCGCTGTGAACAAATGGGATCTCATTGAAAAGGATTCCCACACCATGAGCAAATTCGAGAAGGAAATAGCAAATGAGCTCTCCTTTATGCCTTATGCGCCGATGATCTTCATATCAGCCAAGAGCGGCCAGAGACTCACAAATGTCCTGGATCTGTCCAGAGAAGTTGCGGAGCAGCGCAAGATGAGGATCCCTACGGGTCAGCTGAACGCTCTCATCGCGGATGCCACACTCACAAAGCAGCCGCCTTCGGACAAGGGCAAGAAGCTGAAGATCTACTACGTTTCGCAGGTGGGCATAGAGCCACCTCTGTTCATGTTCAAAGTCAACAAGAGAGAGCTGATGCATTTCTCATATTCCAGATATCTGGAGAACAAGATCAGAGAAGCTTACGGTTTCAAGGGAACATCGATAAAATTCGTGTTCCGCGAGAAACTGGAAAAGGAACAGTAAACAGGAGGCTGATTTAATATGAATACGTCTTCCATGGTGCTCCTGGCTGCGCTCACAGTAGGAAGCTACCTTTTGGGAAATATCTCACCTGCGACTATCATGGGTCATCTTTACGGAGTTGACATACGCAAGGAGGGAAGCGGCAATCCTGGCACCACAAATGTGCTGAGGACGCTGGGAGCAAAGGCGGCTCTGGTCACGCTTCTCATAGATGTGGCCAAAGGTTTTGTGCCGGCTTTTTTCGGAACAATGATAACCGGTGAGATATATGCGGGATATGTCTGCGGCAGCGCCGCATTTCTCGGTCATATATGGCCCTGCTTTTATAAATTCAAGGGGGGCAAGGGCATAGCCACAGGCTTTGGAGTACTCCTGGGGATCGACTGGCGTGTGGGACTGCTCTGCGCTCTCTGCGCTGTGGCAGTTGCTCTCATTACAAAGAGAATGTCATGTGGATCCATCGCAGCGGGCATTGCCGTTGCGGTACTGATCACACTGTTTGAGGGCATGCCTTATGCTTTCTGGGGCATCGGTGTGGGCGTCATAGTAATCTGGCGTCACAGGGGAAACATCCGGCGTATAATCAACGGGACCGAGCCCGCAATAGGTTTTCTCGAACGCAGTAAAGAAAAAGACTCTTAATAATGTTGAAGGATTTATCGGAGAAATACGATGGGTAAAATAGCAGTAATCGGTGCCGGCAGCTGGGGAACAGCACTGGCTGTCACACTTGCGGTTAACGGCCATGATGTCAGGCTTTGGGGCAGAAACAGGGATATGATGGCTGAGATCCAGAATATCAGGGAAAACCGGAAGTATCTTCAGGGGGTAATTCTTCCTGAAGGAATAAGATGCACTTCGGAACCTTCCGAGGCTCTTGAAGATGTTGAAATGGCGGTCTTTGTTGTTCCGGCTCAGACATTCCGTGAGAATTTCACAAAGATGAACGCTCTCATTCCGGAGGATGCGATCGTCGTAAACTGCGCAAAGGGTATCGAAATGGGTTCACTTGAGCTCATTTCCCAGATCGTGGAGCAGATACGTCCAGATATGAAATTTGCAGTGCTGTCCGGACCTTCTCACGCAGAAGAGGTGGGAAAGCTCCTGCCGACCACACTTGTTGCCGCGTCAAAAGATCCTGACATTGCCAAGGCCGTACAGGACACATTTATGTCTGAATACATGAGAGTTTATACCAATGACGACGTAGTGGGCACGGAAATAGGCGGAGCACTGAAGAATATTATCGCTCTGGGCGCAGGTATTTCGGACGGCATGGGTTACGGCGACAATGCGAAGGCCGCGCTCATGACCAGAGGCCTTGCCGAGATCTCCAGACTGGGAGTAAGTCTCGGGGGTGATAAGCTCACTTTCATGGGTCTTGCGGGTATCGGAGATCTGATAGCCACATGTACCAGTATGCACAGCAGAAACCGCAGAGCCGGTATTCTGATCGGGCAGGGTGTCAGCACCGAAGAGGCAGTTGAACAGATAGGTATGGTGGTGGAGAGTATGTATACCACGCAGGCAGCCTATGATATGGCCAGGAAATATGGGGTGGAAATGCCTATCACAGAACAGATCTACAAGGTTATCAAAGATCAGGTCACAGGACCTGAGGCTGTGAAGGCTCTCATGCTCAGGAGCAGGAAGCATGAAATAGACGAGATGAACACGGCGGAATGATACTGACGCCGATCCATAACGGAAACCGGGCTCCGGCGTGGCTGGAGCTCGATCTTTTTGATTTGATGGTTATGTATTTTGAGATATGAATAATTGTGGATATATTACCGGAGGTGGAATTATTTGTAATATTATTACATTTATTTCCTAAAGAATACATATCCTCTGTGAAATGTGATATAATCCGATATATGTGTTGCGGCGGACGGCAGACCGACCGTTTTTACAGAGTTGGAGGAGACGAATTTGAAGAATATATTTGTAGAAGGACTTGTGAACGGAACGGAATTTGATGATTTCTTTCTCCTGAAGACCGTTGCTGTCAAAAAAGGTTCCAACAACAAAGAATACATAGATATGCAGCTCAGTGACAAGACAGGAGATGTGAGCGCAAAGAAATGGGATGCTTCCCCTCAGGAAATCCAGATGGTCAATGAGTTCCAAGACAATCCGATAGTGAAGGTACGCGCTTCCGTCGGAGAGTGGATGGGAAGAAAGCAGCTGAAGATAACCAGATTTCGCCTTGTAAAGGAAGAAGACAATGTGGATATCAGCGCATTCATCAAAACTGCTCCCGAGGACGGGCAGAGTATGTATGATCACATAATGAAAAGACTGGAGACCGTGCAGGATGAAGATCTTCGCAAGGTGGGAGTGGCTCTCATGGAGCGGAGAAAGGAAAAGCTTCTCTACTGGCCTGCAGCTTCTAAGAATCATCATGCGGAAATGGGAGGTCTCCTGTATCACATGAAGCGTATGCTGGATATGGGGGAGAAGGCCTGCAGCGTCTATACCAATCTTAAGAAAGACTGGGTGATCGTGGGCGTTGTGATCCACGATATGGAAAAGATCAATGAGATCATGTCTGACAAGTGGGGCATTTCACCGGGATACTCTTTCGAGGGTCAGCTTCTCGGGCACATCGCCCAGGGGGTCAAGATGATCGACAGGCTTGCTGCGGAACTTGATATTCCTGAAGAAAAGGCTGTCATGCTGGAGCATATGATCCTTTCTCATCACTATGAACCGGAATTTGGCAGTCCGAAGAGACCTATGTTCCCTGAGGCGGAGCTTCTTCATTATCTCGACATCCTGGATGCCAGAATGTTCGATATGGAAGATACGCTTAAATCCGTTGAACCGGGAGAGTTTTCTGAGAGTGTTCGTACACTGGACGGAAGAAGATTATATAAGCCGAAATTTGAGGGAAGCGGAAAAGCGGAGTAGCAGATAGAGCTTGAAGCGGGAGCACAGCACATCTCGTTCTCCAGTAAAATAATTATGGTTAACTATTTCTGAGAGGTATGCCATGGAAAAGACCGGCAGGCTTGCGGAGATTATATTCCGGAATAATGAAAATTTTTATACTGTCGCTTCTGTTGAGAATGATGACGAATTCGAACAGTTCGTGGTGGTGGGGAATATGCCCCGGGCTGATCTTGGAATGACATACGTCTTTTACGGCGAATGGAAAAATCACTCCACTTATGGAGAGCAGTTTTCATTCACAAATTGTACGGAGCAGATGCCCCGGAGCAGGAGCGCGATCACGGCTTTTCTCTCTTCGGGTGTGATACGGGGAGTCAATCTGAAGACCGCCAAGTCACTGGTTGATGAATTCGGTGAGGATACGCTGCGGGTCATTGCAGAGGAACCGGAACGGCTGGAGGAAGTTTACGGCATCGGGAAGAAAAAGGCTGAGACTATTGCGGAGTCATACAGGGAGAATCGCGAGTTTGCCGATATTTCACTTTTCTTCACGGAGCATGGCATAAGTTCTGCATATGCCATGAAAATGTACAAGGTTTTCGGCGCCGGCACCGTGGCAGAAGTAAAGAGGAATCCCTACAGACTTATTTCTGAAATCCGGGGGATCGGCTTTAAGCAGGCAGATGCGATCGCGGAAAAACTCGGAGTTCCGAGAGATTCCCAGCACCGGATAAAGAGCGGCATTCTGTTCACGTTGAGACACATCCTGTCCGACGGGAGCACCTATGCTGTCTATGATGAACTCTGCGAAAAAGCTTCAATGCTTTTGGATGTTCCCATGGAGGATGTGGACGATCAGGTGACGATCCTTGCGGTTGAAGGCGGTCTCAGGATAGCAGGCATCCAGGGGATGAAGGTAATCTATCCCGAGGCGTATTATGAGGCGGAGAGCAATGTGGCAAGAAGCCTCTATTATCTGAATAAAACAGCGACAAAGACTATCACAGCAGATGTGGAAGGACTCATAAAGAAAGCTGAGTCAGTCAGTGAGGTCAGTCTTTCCGATGAGCAGCGGGATGCTGTCCGGACTGCTGTGAGAGAAGGTGTTTGCGTCATAACCGGAGGACCGGGAACCGGAAAGACGACAATTATCAATACGATGCTCCGGGTCTTTGAGGCCTGCGGATTTGACGTGGCCCTGGCGGCGCCGACGGGAAGAGCCGCAAAGCGCATGTCTGAGACAACGGGACACGATGCGACGACAGTCCACAGATTGCTGGAATATACATTTTCGGATGAAAGCGAGACTATGCATTTCAACAGGGATCATTCCGATCCTCTGGAATATGATGTCATAGTGGTGGATGAAATGTCCATGGTGGACATCATGCTTATGGATGCCCTGACTGATGCCATTCTCCCAGGGACCAGATTTGTAATGGTGGGGGATGCGAATCAGCTTCCGTCTGTGGGTGCCGGAAATGTTCTCCGTGACATAATCAGAAGTGAAATGATCGAGACGGTAAAGCTCACTCAGATCTTCAGACAGGATGCAAACAGCCTCATATCAGAGAATGCCGGGCGCATAAACCGCGGCGAATATCCGAGCTATAACGGTGAAGTCAAAGATTTTTTCTTCATGCGCAAACAGAGCGAACAGGCGGTTCTCGCAACCATTCTGGAGCTGTGCAGAACGAGGCTTCCCCGTTACTATACGGAGCTGGATCCCATGAGAGACATACAGGTTCTGACCCCCATGCATAAAGGCGTTGTGGGGACTGTAAATCTGAATGCCGAACTTCAGCAGGTGCTGAATCCACCTTCTCATGAAAAAGCCGAAAGGCAGGGCAGAAACGGCATATTCAGGGTCGGCGACAAGGTCATGCAGCTCAAGAACAATTACACGATGGAATGGAAGCGTACGGACGATTTTTCCGACGGAACCGGAGTGTTTAACGGTGATATAGGCTTCATCAGCAGTATTGACAATAACCAGAACAAGCTAACTGTGGTATTTGATGACATAAAGAGGGCGGTATACAGCTTTGATCAGCTGGAGGAGCTGGATCTGGCATATGCAATGACAATTCACAAGAGTCAGGGGAGTGAGTTCCCGGTGATGATCATGCCGATCTGCAGTTTCCCGCCTTTGCTGGCCAACAGGAATCTGCTCTACACAGCTGTCACCAGAGGAAAAAAGACAGTGGTTCTGGTGGGGGCGGAGTATATGCTCCACAACATGATAAACAATGACAGGATAGATGAGAGGCGCACCAGTCTGGCAGATAAGCTGAGCAATTTCATAAATCTGGAGTCCATGTAGATGAAGATGAAAACGATCATGAAGAAAAAATCGTACCAAATCAGAAGTCTGAAGAAATTCTTTGCGGATCTGCTTTTCCCGGAGGGAATCTACTGCATTTCCTGCGGAACTCCTCTGGAAAAGGATAATTCGGTTTACTCTTTGTGTGACGAGTGTCTGAACAGTCTGCACTGGGCCAATGAAAAGACCTGCCGGATATGCGGCAAACCCCTTGAGGACTGGTATCCCTCCAGCCTGTGTTCCGAGTGCACAGCCAGAAAGCACGTATTTGACGCGGGCATGACCTGCTTTCAGTACAG
Source organism: Clostridia bacterium (assembly GCA_024684465.1). Classification (GTDB taxonomy): domain Bacteria; phylum Bacillota; class Clostridia; order Peptostreptococcales; family Anaerovoracaceae; genus JAIKWW01. The sequence goes on from JAIKWW010000158.1 coordinate 17,440, forward strand.
AGAGGCGGAACGCGAGCTTCTCCATCACTTTAAATATAACGGGGAAAGCTATATCGCCAGGCATCTTGCGGATATGTTCGTGGACAAGATGCTGGCTGAGGATGTACACGCGGATCTCATAGTTCCCGTGCCTATGTTCATAAGAAAAGAGAGAAAGCGGGGATACAATCAGGCGGCGCTGATCGCACGTTTTATTTCCGGGAGGACCGGAATTCCATACAGTGACAGGCTTCTCCTGAGAGTGAGGGATACGGTCCCGATGAACAGACTCAGCGGCAGAGAGCGGCGTCACAATCTGGATGATGCTTTTGCACTGGCGGAGGATGGGGCTGAGCTGCTCCGTGACGCACATGTGATCCTCATAGATGATATATACACCACAGGAGTCACTGCAGACCGGTGCAGTGAGGTCTTGAAGAACAACGGTTGCAGGAAGGTTACTGTAATGACAGCAGCCGCTGGCCGTAATCAGCGGGAATTGCCGGACCTGAGGAAACTTGTCGGGGGAAAAAGCCTGAAGCGGCCAGGAACGGAAAAACCTGCCGGAAAGGATGCCGGCTGAGAAAAAAAGATTGTCAGGTATGACCTGAAAGTCGTATTATAATACGGACAGCCGGAAAACAAAATATTGATAATGAGGGCAGATGCGTGATATGTCTGTGTCTGTGGTTGAAAGTCCAGGCCAGTCGCGGGCAAAGGGATCCACGTAAGCGTGCTTGTCACGTGAGCATGGCGCGGTTTAGATGTAAGTCCTGCAGATAATACTATATTAAATCCAAGTCTGCAGGCGAGTGTGGGGTCAAAGACCAGGTCAGGCAGATATATCACACACCTGCTCTTAATTATGGCTTATTATGTAAAATCTGTTCGCATTTTTAACAGCAGATATTATCCACAAAGTTATCCACATGAATCGAAAAGGTTGAAAAATTGGGATGAACGTGGATATATGAATATCCCGCACTTTTGTGCTTTATTCAGAATTGTTGATATTTCAACAATTATCATGTTTGTGAACAGATGTTTTTTGACTGGAAAACGAGATGTTTTTCCCACAGGAGAACTTGTTGGTTTTTCAAGAATCTACAGAGTTATCCACAATAGGGACAACATATCCACAGATAATGATCATCTCAAAAGGAGTAAATATGGGAGAGACTATATTAGTTATAGCGGTTCTGCTTCTGGTGGGGCTCACAGGTGTAGCAAATGCTTCGTCAGGATTCAGGTGGATCCGGAGAGATTCGGAAAGAGCTGCAAAGGCTTCCCAACGGGCTGCGGGCATAGATGAAGAGATGGCCGGGCAGCGGAAAAAAGTGATGGACAGTTTAGATGCGCTGAAACAGAGCCGACTGGATGCAAAACGTCGCGAACTGGGAAATTTTGCTGATATGTACGGACGCATTGATAATGCGGATCCGCTCGTGGGAGTGAATCCGGAGAAGGAAGTACCGGAGGAGCCGTTTAAAGAGTTTGTGAAACCATTTGCAGGAATTAATAAAGGCGGTATGAGTCTCACAGCAGCTGCGGCCGTAAGTGTGATCCTGGCGGCAGTCTTTGCGATTATTGTTTACAATCTCGTACTCAGACTGGGAAGTACCGGGGCTTTTGCTGCTTCCGGCAGAACGGCGTTCCTTCGTCTCAGTGAGGTGCTTGAAGCAAACGGAAATGAAACTGCTGCAGGCAGGATAATTCTGGTGGAAGTCGTACTCTGTCCGGCTCTTTTCCTTGCCGGAACAGTTTTCAGCGTGATCGCACATAAGCGCACCGACAGGGTGGAGAGAGCACTGAAAGCCCTGGACAGCTATGAGAAAGAAGTTGCTGCAGAGAAGGAACGTTTTGGTGATATGGCTGAAACAGCTTCTGCAGTTACTGAGTTTAACGATGCACTTGCTTCAGCTCAGAGGATTCTCAATGAGGAGATGAGCGGTCTTTTCGGAGAAGAGGAAAGGGCTGACTGGGTCAGTCTGGATGTGCTTCACAGAAAGGCTGTATTTGCTGCTCTTGGTTGCGCGCAGGTACTTGAAAAGTTCTCTGACACAGCTGCACTTGATGAGAAGGGGGAACTCACGGATGAAATGGAGTCCCTCATGGATGATCGTGAAATAAGAAACCTGGCTAAAAGTGCACTGGTTCAGCAGAATTTATAATCTTACGGAAATTGTTGCCGGCCTCCGGGCCGGTTTTTTATTTGTCGCCACTATTATTTGTAGAAAAATATTTTATTATAATTGGGTGAAATTAAAAGGTTTTTATTTAGTTATGGCGAATAGTATAATAAGGTCGAAGGAGTTATCCGGTTGTCTGAGGTGACAGGACAGGCTGCATCAGGGAAAGGCCGGATGATCTAACCTTTCGATACTTTTTCTATTAAGGAGGTTTACACTATGAGAGTAAACATTACCAGCAAGGGATTCACTGCTAAACAGAGTCAGGTTGAATTGATTGAAAAAAAATTTGGGAAATTGGAAAAATTCTTTGAGGAGGATACTGTTGTCAATGTAACGATGGGTTACAACAAGAAAAAGCTTCAGACGATGGAAGCTATGATACCTGTCAAGGGAATGATCTTCAGAGCTGAATTTTCAGATCTGGATATGAATACATGCCTGGATAAGGTGGTTGAAAAACTCACGACACAGATTACAAGATATAAGAAGAAAATCCAGAAGAGTCACCGCCACGTCAAGGGCATCATCTTTGAAGAAGTTCCTGAAACTGCTGATTCACTCAGTGAAGACAGTGTTCTCGAGCCGATCAAGACCAAGAGCTTCGATCTTACACCTATGACAGCGGAAGAGGCTGTTCTTCAGATGGAAATGCTGGAGCATTCCTTCTATGTTTTCTTAAACGAAGATACCGGAAAGGTTGCAGTAGTTTATAAGAGAACTGACGACAGCTACGGTATGCTGGATCCGAAGTACTGACAGGCTGAGCTTCCGAGCTCCCATCAGTTGATTGTTGAGAAGTTTGATCGGAACCGATGACCGGAATATGAATGTCGTCAGGATGATTGACAGATAGAAATGATCCCCCCGATGCACATGCAACGGGGGGGCTTTTTATTGGGCCTGTAGAAAAAAAAGAAAACCCTGCTTCAGACGCAGGGTTTCATCGTGGTGCACCCGACAGGAGTCGAACCTGCGGCCTCCAGAGTCGGAGTCTGGCGCTCTATCCAACTGAGCTACGAGTGCAAACTGTCATGTAACTTTATCAGTATAACGTATTCAGTCGCAAAAGTAAAGAAGCCCTTCAGGCTTCTTTACTTTTGTTTGTTGTTTTTGTGTCAGGTTAAATTGTCACATCATCGCGGTCGTCGCCGAAATCAGTTGACCGGATGAAAGTCAGGCATTTTTCACAGACGTAGTGACCCCGGAAAAAAGTTCCTTTCTTTGTGTCAGCTTTTCTTCTGCATCCGCAGATGACACACTTGAAAAAATCCGGTGTAGTTGTTTTTTCCCCATCGATTGTTTTAATCATTGATTATCTCCTCCAAAACAAAAGAATGTATATAAATAAAGAACTAACAATATTTATTTTGCCGAAGAATCAATGTTTCACCCTTCCTTCGCCTATACTATAATTGACGGTACAATGGTTTACAAGAAAATAATTGGCGTTTTAAACTAATTGGTATAATGTTTGGAAAATTTGGTTATGCACCCATAATATAACATAAAAATAATAGTACAGGCAGCTGATCAAATGACAGTTTTCGTTGAAAAAACAAGACGTTGATAACACTGTTGTTCCGGATGAATCATTCATTAATTTATGATAAAATGAGTAAGATGACTTCAGTTGGAGGAAGGAAAATGTGGGAATTATATGACAGTCTTATCGAAGGAATGACAGAGGATGACAGAGTAGAAGATTTTGTTATCGGACCCTTTTGGACAGCGGTTTTATCTGCCGGGGGCAGTGTGGGCATTGCTCCCGTGATCTCAGAGAATGTTGTCCGATTTGATTTTTCCTTTGAACCTGAAAGAGGAATGAGTCTGAGGGAGGCTGCTTCTCATCTGAAATCGTGGAATTTCTATGAAGCTTCTCTGGCTCTGGCTTCGATTAATGCATATTACAATGACAGGGAGAGGCTCGGCAGAAGCTGGGGCGAGGACAGAATCGAAGAGCTGCCCGGGGGACGCCGCAGGAACAGAGCATTAAAAAAATTCTGTGAGGAAAATGACAAGAGCCGCATCCTCATGTCAGAGCCCATATATGACAGGGAGGAGATAATGGACATGCCGGGAATGATCGATGTCATGCGGTCAAGACCGGGATTTCGGGATTATCTTTCAACTGCGTGGGATGAGCTCATCCCTCAGGCCGACAGGCTCGTTCTTTCCGGGCGGGCGATAATGGAAAAAACTGCGGAGAAGATGATCCGACTTGCGGAGTCCAATTCACTTCAAATAGCACATTGGGGAGTGGATGTGCCGCTGGCGGCTCCGCTAAAGGAGTTTGGAAATGCTGAACTCTGGGGATTTGTAGTGGATAATCCCGGGGAACTTATGAATATGGCCCGCAGGGTTATGCAGCGGGATGAAATTCTTAAAACCGGACACTTTGTCATTATTCGATGACGGTTTTCGTCCGAAATATTATTTTAGAGACAGAAAGAGTGGAAGAAATGAAATTGATAACTGTTTCAGGACCCCCGTCTTCAGGCAAGACCTCCGTTATTCTCAAACTGGTGTATGCCTTGAGAGAACAGGGATTCGGAAAGATCGGAGTGGTGAAGTTCGACTGTCTTGCTTCTTTCGACAGAATCCGCTACGAGGAGGCGGGTGTTCCGGTGGTGACAGGTTTTTCCGGCAAGTTCTGTCCGGATCATTTTTTTATCAGCAATATCGAGGATGCTGTCAAGTGGGGTAATTCCCGTGGTTTCGATATGCTCATAACCGAGAGCGCCGGACTTTGCAATCGATGTTCTCCGCACATTCAAAGGATTCCGGCAATTTGCGTGATCGACAATCTTTCGGGTATCAATACCCCGAGAAAAATCGGTCCGATGCTAAAGTTTGCGGATTATGTGGTGATAACCAAAGGTGACATTGTTTCACAGGCGGAGAGGGAAGTTTTCAAATTCAATGTGAGGCAGGTGAACACCCGTGCCAGGATCCTGTTTGTAAACGGCATAACGGGGCAGGGTGCCTTCATGTTGTCGAAGTATCTGAAAGATTCTGTGGACATCACGACCCTCAGCGATATGCGGCTCAGATTTACTACACCGGCTTCTGTCTGTTCATATTGTACGGGTGAAACCAGGATAGGCGATGAATTCCAGAACGGGATGATGAAAAAGATGGAGTTTCATGAGGCAGCGCCATTATCAGAGACGGAAAGCGGGGAGAGCAGATAGATGGATTTTTACGATATTGCCGAAAACAGCACGGTGGCTGAGGTGATCGACCGGTTTCCCATCGTTGAAGATTTCCTCGACAATCTCAATCTCCGCGGCCTGGACCGGACACTGCCGCTTCCCGATGCGCTGGAGAACGGCGATCCAGAATGGCTGGAAAACCTCGGTACGAATGTGGATGACATACTGGACCAGTTTGCCGATTTTCTTGAGGCGTTTGTGACTCCTCACGAGTCGGCTGCGGACATAGAAAGCATCACTGTTGTCGGAGGGCATGATAAGAGCGGAAAAGCCGAAAACTGCAGCATAACCGTGAAACACGGCCAGGTGCTGAGCATAGTGGGGCCTACCGGCTCCGGAAAGAGCCGTCTGCTGAGTGACATCGAGTGCCTTGCACAGGGCGACACTCCAACGGGCCGGGTAGTAATGATCGGCGGCCGCAGGCCAAAAGATGAGGAGCGTTTTGAACTTGAAGGTCATCTGGTGGCACAGCTTTCGCAGAATATGAATTTTGTAATGGACCTCAGCGTCAGAGAATTTCTGATGATGCATGCGAGAAGCCGCATGAGCAGCGAGCCGGAGAAAATAGTGAGCCGCTGTTTTGAAAAAGCAAACGAGCTGGCCGGGGAGAAGTTTACAATAGACACAAAGGTTACTCAGCTTTCCGGGGGACAGTCCAGAGCGCTGATGATCGCGGATACAGCTTATATGAGCTCATCGCCGATAGTTCTGATAGATGAAATAGAGAATGCGGGTATAGACAGAAAACAGGCTATTTCCATTCTCACTTCAAATGACAAGATCGTATTCATGTCCACCCATGATCCGCTGCTGGCGCTGAGTGCAGACCGCAGGATAGTAATACGAAACGGCGGGATCATCAAGGTGATAGATTCATCCGACGAAGAGCGTGAGAGCCTCAGACATATACAGGAGCTCGATGATGAGATCATGAAGATACGGAGTATGCTCCGCATGGGTGAGATCATCAAACCGGGAGCATGGCGCGAAAGGAGTATCTGATGAAGGACTTATACGATGCACTCATAGAGAGTATCCCCGAAGATGCTCCCCTTGACGATGTCTATACTACACATTTCGGGGCAGTAGTCTTCAGTAACGGTAACATCGGTTTCTCTGAGTTTCGCATAACAGAAGACCGGGAACGCAGACCCATGACCGACCCGGGTTATAAACCCGGCAGATCTCTGAGGGAACTCGCCTCGCTGGTTAAATCCTGGAATCTTACGGAAGCTGCCATGGGAGTCGCTGCGTTGAACGCCTATTACAATAATGTGAAGATGGCAGCTGCCAACGGTCTCCGTCTCGCTTCCGGACTTCACTCAGAGGATCGCAACGCAGATCCTTTTATCACCTATCAGACAGCAGCAAGGGGCAGAAGAGTCACCGTTCTGGGTCATTTTCCGTATCTGGAGAAGCTGTTGGGTTCTGTCTGTGATCTGAAGATCATAAGCAGTCACCCGAACAGAGGGGATTATCCCGATGAAGCAGCGGAATATCTTCTGCCTGAAAGCGATTTTGTCTTTATAGGAGTCCCTTATTTTCTGAACAAGTCCCTTCCGCACATGCTGGAACTGGCAGAAAACGCCTTTGTCGGACTTGTGGGACCTGCCACTGTAATGTCGCCGGTCCTGTTCGAATACGGGGTGGATGAACTTGACGGATTTATCCCCAAAGATCCGGAAATTACCCGGAGAGTCCTGCTGGAACAGGAAAACAGAAAGATATATGCCGCAGGGGAAAAGGTGAGTCTGCGGAAGACAGACTACGAGGCTTTTAAGAAAATGGTTGAGGAGAACGCAAGATGAAAGTTCTGGTATTGAGCAGCGGCGGCGTAGACAGCACGACCTGTCTGGGTGCAGCTGTAAAAAAATACGGTAATAATAACGTGGTGGCACTGTCAATGTATTACGGACAGAAACACGAAAAAGAGATTGAAGCTTCCGACAGGGTCGCTGAATACTACGGAGTCGAGCACATTCACATGGATCTGACTCCTGTCTTTCAATTCAGTGACTGCTCTCTTCTGAAGGGGTCGGAGGCTGAGATCCCGCATGAGTCATATGATGAGCAGCTTAAAGAACGGGATGGCAGACCGGTGTCCACCTATGTGCCGTTTCGCAACGGTTTGTTCCTTTCCTGCGCAGCCAGTATAGCGCTGTCCAGAGGCTGCAGTGAGATATGGTATGGAGCTCACAGCGATGATGCTGCGGGAAATGCTTATCCTGACTGCAGCGCCGCTTTCAACGAGGCCATGGACAGGGCTGTTTACGAGGGAAGCGGCCATATGCTCCACATCACAGCCCCCTTCATCAACGTCCCGAAGTCTGAAGTTGTCAGGCAGGGGCTGGAGCTCGGAGTTCCATACGAACTCACATGGAGCTGCTATGAGGGCGGTGAAAAGCCTTGCGGTGTGTGTGCAACATGCATAGACCGTGCAGCGGCTTTTGCGGCAAACAATGCGGAGGATCCCGCTCTGAAAAAATAATATGACTCCGGTAAGGTAAATCGTTATTTCAAAGTTCGAATTATGAGGTATCTGAAATGATAGTACTTGATATTGATGAAAAAAAATATTTCGGGATATTTGAAGAAGCTATTAGAAACATTGATTCCCCTTTTGAGCTCGAAATAAAGCATGTTTCGCCGTCTCAGGACGAGGTCGGGGAATATCTGGATAATCCCCACAGGGTTGATATAGTTTTTCTGGCATTGGGCAGGAACGTGGATACCTTGAAACGTGCCATCAGTATTGTTTCGGAAATGCGTGAAAAAAATCCGTTCCTGATGGTTGTACTGATGGTGGATGGAGGATTTGTACCCCTCGAGGCATATGAGGTACGGCACGTTTTTGCAGTCAGAAAACCGGTCACAAGTGAGAATCTGAGCAGGGCCTTTAAAGAAATAAGCTTCTGGTTTAACCTGAACAGTTCACAGATTCTCGGAAACAACGTATTCGTTAAATGGTATTCTGAAAAGACAAAACTCAGTGAAGATTCCATTATATCCGTAAAGAGTGAGAAATACGGACTGGTGGTCACCACGGTAAACGGAACGTACAAGCATTCCGGAAAGCTGGCTGATTTCCAGGTGAATCTGAAATCTGGAACTTTTTTCAGATGTCAGTGCAATGTGGTGGTAAATTTAAAACACGTGAAACGGATATACAAAGACAGAGTGGATCTGGACAACGGGGAAGTGATCACTGTCAGCAGACAGTACAGAAAAGCTGTAAATGAGTTTGTGAAGAACGGTCTGACGAATCTCAGCGAATCATAAAAAATACTTGATTTTTATATTCGGATAGGATATATTAATTTAGTGTGCAATCAGGCACACTATAATAATTCACACGTCCTATGGACTTGTCGAAGGTGCTGGCAGACATCCAGCTTCAGACAGGGATGAACGGGACGGAGGAAAAACCATGGAGGAATTAAAATGTCAGTTATTTCAATGAAACAGTTACTTGAAGCAGGCGTTCACTTCGGACATCAGACAAGAAGATGGAACCCTAAGATGGCACCTTACATCTTCACAGAGAGAAATGGTATTTACATCATCGATCTCCAGAAGACTGTAAAGAAGATCGACGAAGCATACTCTTTCATGATGCAGGCTGCTGCAACAGGTAAGCCAATCCTCTTCGTTGGTACGAAGAAGCAGGCTCGCGCTGCTATCCAGGAAGAGGCTGAAAGATGCGGCCAGTATTTCGTTAACGAGAGATGGCTGGGCGGCATGCTCACTAACTTCAAGACTATTTCCACAAGAATTCAGAAGTTAAACGATATCAAGAGAATGGAAGAGGACGGAACTTTCGA
>JAIKWW010000014.1 GCA_024684465.1 Clostridia bacterium
GTAAAACCGTATTTATCGGAAAGATCTCCCGAAACTTCCGCGGAGAACTGAGGCGCACAGAGAAATCCACCTGCAGCCTGAGCGGTGAAGTCAACTGTGACAGTTGCCGGTTCAGGCTCAGGTTCGCCCACCGTAACAACACATACCGGTGGAACCAGTGTCTTGCCTTCCTTTACAGCAGATACCGTGTACTTTCCCGCGGCGTCAAAACTCAGAGAAACCTTTCCCTCTTCGTCCGTAGTGTAAGTCGTCTCAGTGCCGTCCACAGTAATGGTTGCATCAGCCAGGGGACTTGCAGTCGGATTCCAACCAACATCGCTTAGAGTAAGTTCCAATGTCTCATCTGTAGCGATCGAGGCTGTGTACTTATTAAAGCAAGAATATGAATCAGACCAGCCTGTCTGATCCTCATACACAAAAGCATAGACATAATCCCCATCACTTACAGCATCTGAAAGACTATTGGCACTGGCGTTGTTCAAATAGTAGCTGAAAAATCCACTGTTGTCTCCCCAGAGCTCCGCTATACTGAGTCCCCACTCATTGTTTGCGGTTGCGTACCCCGCTTCCGCGCCCCCTTCGTAATACGCCTCATGCGCTGCATACAGAACATCATCTATATCCACGCCGCCGCTGCCATTCTGATCTGTTACAGTCAGCGTCTTTGCAGCCACTTCCACCTCGCCGGCAACGGCGATGCTCACTGTGACATCTGCGGAAGCAGAATCGCTGTCCGCAAAGGTCACCGGAGTCATGCCCACCAGCATGGCAGTGGCAAGCAGGAGGCTCAAAACCTTTCTGAATGTTTTCATACTGCTCTCTCTTCTCCTTCTTATTAATAATAACGAAAATGCGCAAATAAAAAATGCAGCGGGCAAATTACACCGCTGCATCCGTTTTTTTGCAACACAAAATAAAACCTGTTTCTCCATAGTCCGGGCGAAACAAGCATTACCCATCCGAGCAGGTCTCCTGGCTCGCGTTTCCCGGGCCTGCGCAGCACCTTCTCAGGATTTCTCCCAATGGACGACTTTCATCACCTGCGCGGCCTCCACGCATACAGTGGCGGTACCGTTCCGGATTCTCACCGGATTCACTATTCTCCCCCGGGACCTTTGACTCTGCAGATTCGGGGTAACAAGGAACATTCCTTTCGATCTGCCCGTCTTCATGCGGTTCCGGCGGCACTCGGATCAGCTGATTTTCAACCACACTAATTCTATAGGTAATTCCCTGTCCTGTCAATAATCAGGACGCCTGATCACTCAAACCGTTTTTGTTCTTGACTTTATTCGGGCTTTCTGCTATATTTCTCACACCGGCACGGAAAGAGGCAGAGCTCCTGTGCCGGAAATAATCATTGAAATCAATACAGGTCACCGGAGGCAGTGTGCCGTAGCACAGGGGATCGTCGGCGAAAGCCGGCAGGCCGCCTGCCGGATAAGGTGTCGAGTGCGCTCGGTTTTTTCGTAAGTTATATTACGGGGAAACCGGGCTTTTTTATTCAGGAGTATTATCAGTATGAATTCAGAAGCCTTCGGCAAACTGCCGCCATCAAAATTATTCTTCCGGAGTGCTGTCCCCGCGGTCATAGCCTCAGTTTTCGGAGCACTCTATTCCGTTGTCGACGGCATATTCGTCGGGAGATACCTGGGCGAAAGCGCCCTTGCCGCCATTAACCTCGTAATGCCCGTCATCATGATCGTAGAAGCGCTGTCCAACATGATCGCCACCGGCTCCTCAGTAAACATGTCGATCCTGCTGGGCCAAAACAAGCATGAAGAGGCATCAGGAGTATTTTCATTCTCCGTGAAGTTCATACTGGGCTTCTCTCTGGCAGTCAGCCTGCTGGGATTATTCTTCGCAAAACCCTTTGTCATGCTGATCGCGCCGGGAGCAGCCGGAGAAGCAATCGAATACAGCGTAGAATACCTGAGAGTATTCTCACTCTTTGGTCCTCTAATCCCGATCTATTTCGCCACGGACAATTATCTTCGTGTCTGCGGCAAAGGAAGATTCAGCATGATGATCGGCATCCTGACACAGGTGTTGAACGTGATACTGGATTTTGTCCTGATCGTGGTACTGCACAAGGGCGTATGGGCAGCCGCAGCCGCCAGCTGTATATCCATCGCCCTTGGTTCAGTGATCACCCTTGCTGTTTTTCGCGGGAAGAAGATGGATGTTTACTATACCCGCGGGAACATCCCGGCACACCGGTTCTTCCGCATCGCGGCCAATGGCTCAAGTGAATTTTTCAGCAACATAGCGGTATCCATCATGAGCGTGATCATGAACCTGTTCCTTCTGAAATACGGAGGCACAGCTGCCGTCGCCGCTTTTTCCATCGTGATGTACGTGGACAGTATCGTTGGAATGCTGAACTTCGGCATCTGCGATTCGCTTCAACCGGCTATAAGCTACTGCTACGGTGCAGGCCTGATGGACAGGACAAAGGCGATCTTCAGACGTGTACTGGCTGCTTCGTTCGCAACATCTGTTTTTGCATTCGGATTCATGCTGCTGGCCGGCCCGTCCGTGGCTGCATTATTCATAAAAGAGGGTGACACAGAACTGATGAACATGAGCCTCACCGCCATCCGAATCTTTGCCTTTTCGTATCTTGCCGGCTGGATCGACATGTGTTTTTCGTCATTCTTCACGGCACTTGACAGGCCTGCCCGGTCACTGGTATTATCCCTTTTCGGCTCGCTCTTTTTCCCGGTCATGTTCCTTTACATCCTCACAGCCTTCTGGCAGCTGAATGGTGTATGGCTCATGTCCTGCGCCGCAGCCACAGCCAGCGCTGTTCTCGCGCTGATCCTGGCCAGTACCATGAGAGTCGGGAGAACCCGGGGACTATCCGGGCTGGAGTAGCCTCAGATCGCGTTGTTAAAGAACATTATCACTTTTCTGACGAAAAAAGCCGGTTGCGGGGCTTGTCTGTCCCGCAACCGTATTTTATCTTCTCTTCATTCCTCATTCTTGCCCTGTTCCACGCTCTTTATCTCATCTTTGGAAGCACTCTTCAGCGCATAGGTATCGAAGGACGGAGTGTCAGGGATCCGGATTTCTACACTGGTCACCCTGCAAAAGTCGGCGATTCCCCGGGTCATGTTAATATCAAATACATGGCCGCCGAGTATTCTGTCTTCCGAAAGAAAATGAAGATGCCAGCCTGCGGCATTGACGCCGTCCATATAATCCGGGTAATACACGCACACGAGAGTGCCTCTCACGTTTTCAAAAATAAACGCTTTCTGGGTGACACTGAGTGCATCCTTCAGGGTCACGTGATGGGCTTTCGTACCGGATTCCGATCTTGCATCAACCTTTGAAAATTCCCCTTCTATCCGAACCGAATACATGGAATTGAGCCCGAACTCCTCCTCGATGCGGAGGGTCAGCCACTCCTTGAGCTGATCGATCGTATCCATTTTTTCCAGCGGTTCCTGCCGGTCGGAAACAAAATTGCAGACAGACGCAAACGGAACGCCTCTCTCATTTTCCGCAGGGACCACATCCCCGTTGTCCCCGGCACGATAGCACTTTCCATCCAGGACGATCATTTCTCCATCCACATCTTCAAATGTCCCAAGCCCCATATTTCCGTGCCGGAGCAGTTCCTCCACAGTGACCACAGGCTTTGAATATCCCAGTGCCAGCGCCTGCAAAGTAGACACCTGATAATATTTTCCAATCTCATTTTTCATAACATCAACCTCTGTCCGGTTCACTCGATAAAATTGAATCATCCGGTTCAAATCAATTCCGGATTCAATTCTCTAAAAACTCTACATGCTCAACTTGATTAAATATCCTTTCATTATTAGGATACCTCATAATCCGGGATTCATGGATGTTTTTTCAAAAAGTTCAAAAAACGAGTGCAACAAAATGCAACATTTTAAGGGGTAAAAAGGGGTAAAAACGGCGTCAGAATTAACAGTATTTGTAAATCGTTCAAAATAAGAAAAACCCCGAAACCACTGATTACAAGCGGTTTCGGGGTCGATAGAGTTGGTTGCGGAGGAAGGACTTGAACCTTCGACCTTCGGGTTATGAGCCCGACAGTCAACGTTGAAATTTCAACGTTTTCGGCGATTTTGTGCAACACTTCGCCCCAAAAATACGTTGCAATCTTGACCAAATTTCATTATTTTTTAATGAAATTTACTCATTCTTGCGCCATGCTACACACTCGGTTTGGACAAACCCATCGAGGGACCCTTAGGAGAGCCGGGCCCCTCTTTTTATTTCTCTTTATTCTTCTCGATAAACTCAGTCATCATCCGGGTGAGCTGAGCTGACTGGCTCGTTCCCATCCGAGTGCATGTCTCCGCGAAGGCTTCCACGATCTCACGCTTCAGCTTGTACGTCTTTGACATCATCCCGATTTTTTCCTCATACTTCCTCGTGGCCTTGCTCTGAGCTGACTGCATGATCCTACCTCCTGTGAGCGATACCGGCGATTAGAGTAACCGCAAACGCGACTACTACTGCTACTATGATATGTATCGACATAATGCTCGATGGACAATAATACACCTGCGAGGAAGGGTTTGACGCCCTTCCTCGATTTTGCTATCATAGACTTGGTTACTTGGTAGTGAACCAGACTATGAAGCCGGAAATTAATCCGGCTACGGTGCCCAAGATTATCTGAAGCAGCATTTCAGTTAATCTTGGGAATTTTTTATTGCCCATCTCGACCACCCCCTTTCCCTTTAGGATGATTTAATTATAATATACTTGAACACCCCGCTGAAACTAGTGGGTCGTTCAACAGAAAGTCGTTTGGGATATAGAATAAAATGTCTGTGTCCAAAGGATTGATTTTTTTAATAAATCTGATAATCTAATGTTGAGCGAGGTAGGCACGTTCGCCTGTCCATCTTTGATGGCTTTCGTCATGCCGACGATCTCGCTCTTTTTTATTTCATTAAGAGCAACGACCAAATAAAGGGCGTTTTCCTTTTTTCCTTTAAACTCTTTTATTGATATTTTA
>JAIKWW010000022.1 GCA_024684465.1 Clostridia bacterium
ATCGGCGGGTTTAATTCCATGATAGCAAAGCAGCGGAAGGAAGACGGGGAGGCTTATGTTTCCACTGTTCTGTTTGATGACAGTGCGGATGTCATTCATGACAGGGTGCCTGTGAGAGAGGTGAAGGAACTCACGGAAGAGGAGTATTACGTTCGCGGCTGCACTGCGCTTCTGGATGCGGTGGGCGGGGCGATCCGTCATATCGGAAATGTTCACAAGTATGCCCGGGATGAGGACAGGCCGGCAAAGACGCTGTTCGTGATCACCACGGATGGTCTGGAGAATGCCAGCAGGCATTATTCATTCAGGAAGATCAAAAGGATGATCGAACATCAGAAGGAAAAGTACAACTGGGAATTTCTCTTTCTCGGGGCCAACATAGATGCCGTAGAGGTCGCGGGGAATATGGGGATCAGCCGGGACAGAGCTGCGAATTATAACTGCGATGGGGTTGGTACAGCCTTGAATTATCAGGTGCTTGATGCTGCCGTGACTCGGGTGAGAAAATGCAAAGCTTCAGATATGGCTGAGACTTTTGCGGGTGGAGCCTGGAAAGAAGACATCGACCGGGACTACGAGAAGAGAGGCCGGTAGAAACAATCTGACTCTTGCAGGACGGCATTGCACTTGTGCGATGTCAGCCCTGCTTTTCTGTTTGAATGATCATTCGGGCTATGTTAGAATGATTTTTGATAAAATGCATTTTAATAAAACCTGTTTTAACAAAATCTGCCTTGACGTAATTCGTATAGGCCTTTTGGGAGTGTGAAGAATGTTTATAGGACGTGAACATGAGCTGAGTGTACTTGAGGAAACGTACAGGCAGCCCGGATTTCGGATGACCGTTATATATGGACGAAGGCGAATTGGAAAGTCTACGCTTATCACAGAATTTATAAAAGACAAGAGGGCCTCATATTATGTGGCAGCCAGGTCAAGTTTGGAAGACAATGTGAAAAAGTGGAGCGCACAGTTTATTTCTGATATCGTACCGGAAATGGAAGGCGTGGATTTTTCTGACCTGGAGGGGTTCTTCAAGTTTGCAGGCAATTGCTGCAAAGATGAAAGGACGATAATTGCATTGGATGAGATCCCGTATATTGCGGAATCGGACGAGTCATTTTTATCGAGATTTCAGGGTGCGATCGACACAGTCCTCAGTAATAGCAATGTTTATCTTATTATCTGCGGATCCGCGGTCAGCTTCATGGAAAAAAAGATCTTAAGTGAAAAAAGTCCGCTGTTCGGCCGGCGCAATAATCAGATCTTCCTGAAGCCATTTGATTATCTGGATTCTGCTAAATTCGTGCCCCGATTCAACAATGAGGAAAAGGCGATTGTATTTGGCATTACAGGTGGTGTTGCAAAATACCTGACTTTATTTGATGATTCAATTTCATTGGATGAAAATATTATTAATAATTATTTTAAACCTTCAGGATATCTATATGAAGAACCTCATAATCTGCTGGTGCAGGAATTCAGCAAAGTAAGCAATTATAACACTGTAATTGAAGCTTGTTCCGGTGGAGCCAATAAAGTTAATGAAATCGCCAACAAGGTGCATGAGTCGTCATCAGCAGTGTTGTACATTATCAAGAATCTTACGACGGTTGGAGTAATGGCGAAAATTTCTGCCATTACCGATGAGAATAACAAGAAGAAAGTAAACTATGAGATCGTCGACGGCATGTATCGTTTCTGGTATAAATTCGTCCCGAAAGGTCGCGCTGCAATTGAGCTGAACCGCGGCGATGTTTATTACAACACGTATGTAAAGAATAATCTGCATGATTTTATGAGCGAGACTTTTGAAGAAATGTGCAGATACTACGTTCTTTTGCGGGGGTTGGATGGTGAATCTGACTGCTTGATCACTAAAGTCGGAAAATGGTGGGGCACGGGACATGACCGGGTTCATGCTGACATCGACGTTGTCGGGATCGATGAAATCGGGAAAAAGGCGGTTATCGGGGAATGCAAGTTTAAAAATGAACAGGTAGACAAATCTGTTTATGAAACTCTGATGAGTAGAAAAGGTCTTATTGACAGAAAATACATGGAAGTGAAATATATGTTATTTTCTTTGTCGGGTTTTTCTGAATGGGTAGTTGAAAATGCAGAGGCAGGGAGAGTTTCACTGCTTACATTAGATGACTTGTACCGCTGATAACAAACTGCAGGGCGGCGTTGCACTTGTGTGATGTCAGCCCTGGTCAAGTCGAGAGTTCGAAAAAACCGGAAAAGTCTTCACAGGGGAAATGCCACAGCCTCGCTATACAGCTTCTGCAGTGACCGGACGAAGATTTCGAGGCTCCGGCGCTGATCTGTTTTATGGGTGCAAAGGACACATGAGAAAGTGTCGTCGCAGTCATATGGAATCCAGGCGAACTGTCCGCTGTGGTCGTTAAGAAAACCCGGGGACAGACAGATTCCCTTGCCGGCAGCGATGTTGATATGTGTAGTGTCGTGATCCGGGCTGTTAAAATATCCGATCTTTCCTGATGAGATCAGCTTCTGCTGAACTGAGCGCAGCAGTGCCGGTGAGCCGCCGCCCACCATGAGGGTGCGGCCGTAGATGTCTTCATCGGTGATGAGATTTTTGGATGCAAGAGGATCATTTCTGTCACAGACTAAATAAATATGGCTTTTAAACAGCTGGTGGACGATCGTGCCTGCCAGCTGTTTTGTCTGTTCTTCAAGGGCGAAGACTATATCTGATTCATTTTTTAAAAAGCTGTCTATGCTGTTTTCATACCGGAACAGAGGCGTTATCTGAACCCCCGGCGCATTCTTTTCAAAGTCATTGATGGCTTCCGGGAGAAAGTAAAGAGCCTGCCTGACCATGAGGCAGATAGTGATATTGTCCCGGTATTTTGCGCTGAAGTTCTGCCCTTGTTCAATAGCTCTTTTCAATTCTTCACGCATATTGGAAAGGTAGGTCACGAACTGTTTTCCGGCAGGAGTCAGGGCTGCGCCCTTTCCATTTCTCGTAAAAATTTCAAAACCAACTTCCTCTTCAAGCAGTTTTATCTGATATGAAAATGTGGGCTGGCTTACAAACATGTTCTCTGCGCCTCTGGAAAAACTCTCTGTACGAGCCAATTCTATACAATAATCTATCTGCTTTGTTGTCATCTTGAGCCTCTGATATTTAAAAATTAAATCAACTATCTAGTGTTTCTATTGGATATTATAAAACCGGAGTGAGATAATGTAAACAACGAAGGATGATACTAATTGGAAACGGCAGATATTTACAGAAAAATTAAATGGAGAAATAAAAATGGCAAAAACATTGATCGCATTCTTTTCGAGAGCAGATGAGAATTATTTTGGCGGAGCGATGAGATATGTGAAGGTGGGAAATACGGAGATCGTTGCCGGACTGATGAAGGAACTGATCGATGCGGACACGTTCAAGATCGAGATGAAGGATCCGTACTCCCCCGTTTACATGACATGCATTGATGAAGCAAAGAAAGATCTGAGGGAAAATGCCCGTCCGGAGCTTGCGGATTATCCGGAAAGTATCGATGAGTACGACACTATAGTACTCGGTTATCCGAATTACTGGGGAACATTTCCGATGGCTGTGGCAACATTCCTTGAACGGTACGACTTTTCGGGGAAAACGATCCTTCCTCTTTGTACTAATGAGGGAAGCGGCATGGGCTCAAGCGAGCGGGATCTTAAAAAGTATGCCGGGGGCGCGGACGTGAGAAGGGGACTTTCGATTACCGGAAGCCAGGCAGCAAATGCAAAGGCTGCAGTGGAAAAGTGGTTTGCAGCAAACGGGCTGATATAAGAGACGGAACAAAGCTCAGAGAATTCACCCCGGGAAAAGAAACGGGAAACATGAAATTTACGGGATCTGAAGCAATGTCGTATTAAGGGAGGAATTGACAATGAAAAACGTGGTGTTAAACAACAAACTTGAGTGCCCGGCAGTGGGAATCGGAACGTATATGCTCTCGCCGGCAGATGCTGAAAACAGCGTGAGAGAAGCACTTAAGATGGGGTACAGGCTCGTGGATACAGCCAATGCCTATGTAAATGAGCGTGCTGTGGGCCGCGGGATCAGAGAAAGCGGAGTGGAGAGAGAAGAAGTCTTTCTTTCGACAAAGCTCTGGCCTTCTGAATATGAGAATGAGAATGCTGTGGATGAGACTTTGGAACGTCTTGGCGTGGATTATGTGGATCTGCTTTACATCCATCAGCCTGCAGGAAACTGGCTGGCGGGTTACAGACAACTGGAAAAGGCATACAGAGAAGGCAAGGCAAAGTCTATCGGTATCTCGAATTTTGAAGGAAAATACATTGAGGAGCTCGAGATGAAATGGGAAATAGTTCCGCAGTTTATCCAGGTGGAAGCCCATCCGTATTTTACTCAGAAAGATCTTCGCGGGACTCTGGAAAAGTACGATATAAAGCTTATGAGCTGGTATCCGCTCGGGCACGGTGACAAGTCTCTTATCAATGAGCCGGTGTTCGCAGAACTGGGACGAAAATACGGCAAGTCTTCAGCTCAGATCATTCTCCGCTGGCACACGCAGATGGGATTTGTTGTGATCCCGGGAAGCAGGAACGTGGATCACATCAGGGATAATCTCGATATTCTCGACTTTGAGCTCACAGATGATGAAATGGCTGAGATCGCGAAGCTTGACAAGAACGAGAGATATTATCACAGAACGGATGAACAGCTTGTTCAGTTCGCCGGATGGAAGCCCGGTTATGAGAAATAAGGATCTTTTGGGAAGGGTATAGTGCGTTATATTACTATTGGAAAGAATCTTTGAGATGAGCTAGAAATCTTTCAGCGATAGGTGTAAACGCCTGATATCTATTCCATGCTATATATATTCTATTTTCAAGCTTCG
>JAIKWW010000039.1 GCA_024684465.1 Clostridia bacterium
AAGTGCCCCTGAGATTTGCGTCATTGCACTCCATGGGCTGGATGGCAAAGCGGTTCCGTATCCTCCGCTTTCCTATATATAGCTCTCTTTCCAGAGGTGTGTTGCAGCTGTTCATTCCCTGCCTCCATAACAATAATGATAACCCGTCAGGATTCCCCCATCCGGATCCAGATTCCATCAATAAATTCTACCACAGATCTCACTCAAAACCCAGCTTTTGATATATGCTTTCCCCTCACATCACCTTCGGCAGGTGTGCGGGACCTGCAATCCGGTTACATTTATCGGCTACCCTGTTTGCACTTGACAAAACCGCTTGATCGTATCTAAACAGGTATCCTTATTTCAAGTTGTGGAATATATTCCCATTTTTCTTTGTACAGATTTTAAAACATACTATGTATTTTTGAAAGAAATTTGTCATTTTATTTTTTGTTATTTAATTCCATATACAGGTTATATATGTCAGAATTTAATTATATTGCCACAACTGTATGCAAGCTCACGTAAATTGTTTTTCCATCATTTGCCATCAGCGATACCTCAGTGATTTCAGTAAACTCCGTCGGATTTGCGTCAGGATGTTTACCGAAATATTGCAGAAATATTACATTCATGATTTGTTAAGAAAATATTTTGAAAATCAAAAAAAAGACTATTGCATTCTTTGTATTTTTGAGCTATATTGAACATGAACTTATTAATAGTTTATTCTAATTCGTTTCAATGTTTCAACAAAACCCAAGGAGCAGCTTTTGCCGAAGAGCTGCTCTTTTCCTTTTTTGAAATTATTTCGCATACCCTTTTTTCAATATTATTTCTGCAATAATCACACATTTTTATCGTGTTTCTCCTTAAAAGCAAATAAATATAACCATTCGGTCAGTTAAAACACGCAGAGCAAATTTTACCCCCGCAAAAAAAATTGTTCCACCAATTAAAGTTCGAAATATTTTCTGTGATTCCCATATACACAAAAAAGGCCTGACGGATTTCTCCGACAGACCTTTGAGGATCGACGATATTAGTTAGTAGCCTTCTTTGCAGCTCTGACTCTTGCAGCCTTACCTGTTCTTGCTCTCATGTAATTCAGCTTCGCTCTTCTTACGAAACCGTGTCTTACAACTTCAACCCTGTCGAGCATAGGTGAATTTACAGGGAATGTCTTCTCAACGCCAACGCCGGAAGCGATTCTTCTTACTGTAAATGTCTGGCCCAGGCCGCCGTTCTGAATCTTCAGAACATAACCTTCGAACAGCTGAACTCTTTCTCTGTTGCCTTCCTTGATCTTGATGTATACCTTTACAGTATCGCCCACCTTAAGTTCAGGAATGTCGTCTCTCATGTAATCTTTTTCGATTGCTTCAATAATATTCATTTTGAATCCTCTTTCTTATCGACACGTTCTTGTCATGAAGCCGGGGCTCATCGCCTTGGCATCCTCAGCCGCAGACGCTGCGATTACTGGGATGCGGAGTTACCCGGTGCCGCCTTTTGCATGCCATGACAGCGGACCGCTCGCAATACAACGACCATTATATTATAAACAACTGCTTAACGCAAGCTGTTTTTATCATTTTCATTACTTCAAATTACGCCCTCGGATGAGTCTTGTCATAGACTTCCTTGATCCTGTTCCTGGTGACATTCATATAGATCTGAACCGTAGTAGGATCTTCATATCCCATGAGCTCCTGAATCGATTTGAGGTCGGCACCGTTCTGTATCATGTGAGCCGCAAATGAGCTCCTGATGATCTGAGGTGTGAGTTTCACATCCAGCCCCGCCTTCTCGCCGTACTGACGGACAATCTTCCAGAGTCCCTGACGGGTGAACTTCTCTCCGTGATAATTGATGAATAGATGATCCTCTGTCTTTTCAGGAGCCGGAACCGTTCCGTGTTCAATGATATGCTTCAGGTTTTCGCTCTTGTCATCGCCGTGGCGTATGCTGTTCAGATGGCTCTCGATGAGCTTGTCTCTTGAACGGTCCATATATCTCTCAAGCGCTTCTCTGCAAGGTCTGCCCAGAGGGATGATCCTGGCCTTTCCGAATTCTCCGCTGCAGGTGATGAATCCGATACGGAAGTTCACATCGCTGACCTTCATCTCTATCAGCTCTGTCACCCTGATCCCCGTTCCGTAGAGAACTTCCAGGATTGCTCTGTCCCTTATGCCCTTTACGGAATCATCCGGCGCTTCGATTATTGAATTTATATCCTCCAGAGAGAGGAATTCTATTTCGTGTTTCTCGATCTTTGGCGGCTTTACTCCCTCCGTCGGATTCTTATCCCTTGCAATGAGTCCCTCATCCACGAGAAAATCTGCAAAGGACCTTATAGAAGCAGTCTTCCGGTTTACCGTAGACCCGGACTTTCCCTCTTCCTTCAGCGCCATCACATATGATACGACATCGGCGTTTGTCATCTCCGCCGCATCGTAGATTCCCTTTTTCTCAAGATATGCGCAGAACTGCTTAACATCCCTGCGATAGGCCTCAAGCGTGTTCCTTGACAGCTTCTTTCCGTTCTTTAAATACTGTTCATACTGACCGATATGATCATTCATATTTGCTATTTCCTTCAACCCTTCACGAACTTCTCGAATAAAAACGGCAGCAGTTTATCATCCTGTTGCCGTTTACCCGTATTTGATATAAGTATACCATAACTGTCATGATAAATTAATCAGATTTATAAAAAATGATGATATATCATTTTGTTCATCACAGCATGAGACTCAGCATGAGCGGCACAGTCGCCAGTGACGCCAGCGTTGATATGAAGATAACTCTGGCAGGCAGTGTCTCGTCCCTCCCGTATTCCGTCGCAAAGAGCATCGCCATATTCGCCACCGGCATCAGCATCAGGCAGAAATATACTTCGATGATATTCTGATCTTTGATAAACAGATGCATAAGCGGCAGCACCAGTACCGGGAGTCCAAAGTGCTTCGCAAGCACAAATATATATGTGACAGAATCTGTAAATACATCCTTCACTTTTACCTTTGCAAGAGATCCTCCAATCAGCAGCATCGCCATCGGAGTCGTGATCCCGCCCACAGAGCTCAGCGTGTTTACGATATCATCCGGAAGTGCGATATTAAAAATATAAATAACGATGGCCAGTACCGAAAGAAGAACACCCGGTGTGAGAATCGACTTCACCATCACGATGACCCGTTCCTTCCGCGGGATGATCCGTTTTTTATCCGGCATCTGATCGCTCCCGCCCTCATCCAGGGCAGTTCCTATACGTTCCACGATCTCATCACCTGATTCCACCGGATTCATGTTAATTATCATCACGCCGGCTGTATATGCAACTATATTAAAAATAATATTGAAGATCGCAGCATACAGAGTCCCGATATCACCCATTACTGCCGTGGCAATGGGAATTCCCATGAACCCCACATTGGCAAAGGACATCATGAACGTGTACATGCCACGTGTTTCCCGGGGAATCCTGGCCACAAAGGAAAATGCGAAACCGAACAGGATCTGCACCGCGAACAGTATCACCGCAGCGCCGAAAGCTATTCCCACAGTAGAAAGGTCCTCCCTGCTGTCCTGTGTGCAGACCGACGCCAGTATAGTCGCAGGAAGAGTGACATTCAAAAGAATGCTCGTCATCTTCCTGTTGAACTCGTCGTTGATCAGTCCAATCTTTCTGAGCAGATAGCCCAGCGCGATGACGATAAACAGTTGTACCATCTGATGCAGAATAATGCTTGTATCCATTTCCCAGCCCCCTTGCTGTATTTCTCCCAAAAGCGACAACGCATTACATTTTACTCCTGCAGTCACATTATGTCATCTATTTTTTTGTTTAATTTTCAACACTTTCCATTATTTCACCAATTGTCACCCTTATAATCATAATGTGATATTTATAGTCCACATTTCAGATAATTATTTGCAACCTTTAAACCGGTAGAATAAGATATAATCAGGAAATCAAAATCACGTTTTATATTATGTTATGAAAGGGGACTGTGAGTATGGAAACCAGTGGAAATTGCGAATTCGTCGGAATCATGGATAAGATCGACATCGGTAAAACTGCCGCCGTCATAACCATAAAAAAAGGCCAGCTCCGGTTTTTCTCCACAGTATCTGTCAACGCAGTCAAAAGGATGGAACTCCGCGAAGGTATGGTCGGCGTCATGATGATCAATCCCAATGATGTGATGCTCAGCGATGCGCCCCTGCGGATAGCAGCTGAAAATCAGATCCGTGGAACAGTCTCCGAGATTCAGCGTGGAGACGTCTGCAGCAATGTCATACTGAAGGTATCGGACGACGTGAAACTCAGTTCCAACGTCACAAACAGTGCCGTGGATGAGATGGGACTGAAGCCCGGAAGTGACTGCTGGGCTTACATAAAAGCATCCGAAGTAGTGATGGGAATATAGAGAAAGAGCCGGGAGCATATCAACGTGCTCCCGGCTCTTCTTATATGTAATGTAAATCCTAGAAAACAGCTTCTTCTGATTCAGCCAGATTCTTATATGTTCTGTAACGTTCCTTTGCATCCTCCTCAGCCTTGGTGAAGAGTTCCTCTGCGGTATCAGGGAACGTTCTGGTGAGCTGGGAGAATCTTACTTCGTTCAGTATGAAGTCCCTGAAGCTTGCCTTCGGTTCCTTTGAATCCAGAATGAACGGATTCTTTCCTTCCTTCTTGAGGTCAGGATTGTAACGGTACAGATGCCAGTAGCCGGCCTCTACCGCTTTCTTCATGGTATCCGAAGATGTGTTCATGCCTGTCTTGATGCCGTGATTGATGCATGGCGAGTAAGCGATGATCAGGGAAGGACCGTCATATGCCGCCGCTTCCGACACAGCCTTCAGGAACTGGCTTCTGTCTGCACCGAGAGCAACCTGCGCCACGTAAACGTAGCCGTAACTCATGCTGATGAGACCCAGATCCTTCTTCTTTATGCGCTTGCCTGCAGCTGCGAACTGAGCGATAGCTGCAGCAGGAGTAGCCTTGGAAGACTGACCGCCTGTATTTGAGTAAACCTCCGTATCGAATACGAGAACATTCACATTCTCCCCGGAAGCCAGAACGTGGTCCAGACCGCCGTAGCCGATGTCGTAAGCCCAACCGTCGCCGCCGAAGATCCATACATTTCTGTTTGCAGCGTAATCCTTGCGCTGAATGATGTCCTTTGCCAGTTCATCAGCTTCGCCGCTGAGGCTGCCGCTTTCAAGTACTTCGATGAAATTCTTCGCAGCTGCACCATTTGCATCTCTGTCGTCAAATGTTTCCAGATACTCTCCGGCCGCGCTGGCAACAGCTTCAGGAACCGGAAGCTTCATGAGAGCTTCTGCATCTTCCTTAACTTTGGTCCTTACCTGCTTATTGGCAACAGCCATACCGAGACCGAACTCAGCGTTGTCCTCGAAGAGAGAGTTGCCCCATGCAGGACCTCTTCCCTCGCAGTCTGTAGTATACGGTGCAGACGGGAAGGATGCGCCCCAGATGGATGAGCAGCCTGTGGCATTAGCGATCATCATGCTGTCACCGAACATTCTGGTAATAATGTTGGCGTACGGAGTTTCTCCGCAGCCTGCACATGCTCCCGAGAATTCGAAGTAGCAAGGGCTGAACATCAGGTTCTTTACATTCAGTGCCTTGTCTACGCGGTTGTCCTTCTTCGTCTTCTCTGCGGCGTACTCCCAGTTCTCCTTTTCCTTCATCTGAACGTCGATAGGAGTCATGACGATAGTGCCCTTGTCCTTTGTCGGGCAGACATCTACGCAGACGCCGCATCCCAGACAATCCAGAGGAGAAATCTGAACTCTGTACTCAAAGCCGTCCAGGCCCTTACCCTTTGCCTTGACCGTCTCAAAACCTGCCGGCTTTGAAGCCGCCTCATCTGCGCTGACCAGAACAGGACGGATGGCTGAATGAGGACAGCTGAATGAACAGATGTTGCACTGGATACAGCTCTCGCCGTGCCATTCCGGAACCTTGAAGGCAACGCCTCTCTTTTCGTAAGCAGCAGTTCCCGGCGGAATGATGCCGTTGTACTCCGGCTTGAAGATGCTTACAGGGATCAGATCGCCGCCGTGGTGGGAGATCGGTCTGAGGATGTTCTTTACGAATTCAGTGTCGTTTGCGTTATCGCCCACAAACAGTTCTGTATCAGACTCAGGAATCAGGAATGACCATTCAGGATCCACAGGAACCTCCTTGAACTCCCTGGCACCTCTCTCGATAGCCTCATAGTTCATCTGAACGATATCATCGCCCATCATGCCGTAGTTCTGTACAACAGCATCCTTCAGATGCGCGATGGCTTCATCTATAGGCATTACATCTGCAAGGGCAAAGAATGTCGCCTGCATGATCATGTTGATCCTGTTGCCGAGGCCGATCTCCTCGCCGATCTTCACAGCATTGATTATATAGAGCTTGCCTTTTGCGTCAGCCAGCTTCTTCTTTATACGATTCGTCAGGTGGTTCAGGACTTCCTTTTCATCCCATACACAGTTGATGACGAATTTTCCGTTGTTCCTCAGATCCTTGGTCATGTCGTACTGCTGCAGATATGCAGGATTGTGACATGCTATATAATCTGCGTGTAAAACGTAGTACGTGGACTGGATCTTGTTCTTTCCGAATCTCAGATGTGAGATGGTAATGCCGCCGGACTTCTTGGAATCGTACTCGAAGTAGCCCTGTGCGTACATATCGGTGTTGTCGCCGATGATCTTGATGGCGCTCTTGTTTGCGCCTACAGTACCGTCGGAGCCAAGACCCCAGAACTTGCAGCGGATCAGGCCCTCAGGCGCCGTGTCGATGCCCTTCACAGGTCTGATGGATTTCTGAGTCACGTCATCGATGATGCCCAGAGTGAAGTCTTCCTTCGGAGCAAACCTTGCCAGGTTTTCAAATACGCCTGCAATGTCTCCCGGAGTTGTATCCTTTGAAGCCAGGCCGTACCTTCCTCCGATGACGAGCGGAGCATCCTTCCTGCCGTACAGCACGCTTTTAACGTCAAGCAGAAGCGGCTCGCCGGTGGCACCCGGTTCCTTTGTTCTGTCCAGAACAGCGATCCTGCGACATGTTTCCGGAAGGACGGACAGGAAATGTCTCGCAGAGAAAGGTCTGTAAAGTCTGACCTTGATCATGCC
>JAIKWW010000042.1 GCA_024684465.1 Clostridia bacterium
TTTCCAGGGGAATCGCTCCCGAGCGCGTTATTGCTGAAACCGAAGCAGGGAATACTTTGGAGAATATAGCGAACTCTCTTGAAATAATGGATCGGGCAACCGGCGCGGATAGCAGGATAAGGCTCGGCATTGTGACCAATAATTTTCATGTTTTCCGTGGGGTTCGCCTTGCTCAAAAGCTGACAGACCATGAGGTTTGCGGGATAGCTGCGTATTCTGTTCCAGTGTATCTTCCGGGCAACATGGTTCGGGAATGCTTTGGAATATTAAAAGATCTGCCGGGAATGTTGTGAGGGGATGCGGACTGATCCGGGTCGCCGGACACGGGAGCCGGACACGGATGGCTGTTTCTTTTAAAAACAGCAAAAACGCGTAAAGAATGGAATAACAGAGATGAATCGCTATAATTACAAAAGAGAAGAATATTGGTGCGGACCGGACGGGAAAAGGGTTTTCGGTTTTCTGTACCTTCCGGAAGGAATGGAAAAACCGCCTTTGATCATCGTGTCCCATGAGATGGGCCGGACGCATACATCCGTTGCAGGCTATGCGGAAGCACTGGTGAAGGATGGCCTGGCTGTCTATGTTTATGATATGCGCGGCGCTTCGGAACAAAGCAGGAGTGAGGGCTCCATGCGGGAAGTGTCCGCCATGACGGTTTCCGCCGATCTGGAAATGATCGTGGAGGAACTGACGGGAACCGGTATGTTTGATGTGAACCGGGTGGTGCCGGCAGGCGCCAGCCTGGGCGGCTTTGCTTCGGCGGTAGTGGCCATGCGGCACCCGGAACAGTTTGCCGGACTGATATTAATGTATCCGGGGTTTATCCTGATCGAAGATGTTCATCGGGATTACGGATCTTTGGACCGTGTGCCGGAGTCTTTCGTATTTAACGGCTGGTTTCCGGTGGGGCGCTGTTTTGCTGCGGATGTCTGGGATTTCGATCCGTATTCTCAAATCGGACGTTATGAAAAACCGGTTCTGGTGATGCACGGCGACAGCGATCCGCTGCTCCCTTCCTCCTGGTCGGAGCGGGCAGCTGCGGCATACTCTGATGCCGAATTCCACATCGTGAAGGGCGGACAGCACGGATTTCGCGGGGATGCGCAGAAGGAAGCTGTGGAATATATCAGAGAGTATTTGAAGAAAAGGAAGGTCATCAGCGAGTAAACTCAGGGTCAACTTTGACGAGTCGGCTCGCCGCCAGGGGCGCGGATCATTAGTACTTCCATTAATATTATGGTGTTGACTATGCTCCGCTTTCTGATTAAGATTACATTTGTATACAAAATTTATGTTATGTTTTTTGTAAAGGAATGAATATTTATGGCAGTACATATCCTGGATGAGGCAAATCGCTGCCTCCAGTGCAAGAACCCACGTTGTCGCGCGGGTTGTCCTATCAACACAAACATTCCGGAGATGATCCGGCTTCTCAAGGAGGAGAAGACCATGGACGCAGCGGTGATGCTCTTCAATAACAATCCGCTTTCGATCGTCTGTTCGCTGGTCTGCGATCATGAGAAGCAGTGCGAGGGTCACTGCGTTCTTGGAATCAAGGATACTCCGGTGCACATCTCCGCTATCGAGAACTATATCTCAGACTCCTGCTTTGAGCGTATAAAGCTTGAGAAGAAGCCGTACAACGGCAAGAAGGTTGCAGTAATAGGGGGAGGTCCCGCCGGGATTACGATCTCGGTTCTGCTGGCGCTGAAGGGCTATATGATCACGATCTTTGAAGGACATGAGAAACTTGGCGGGATCATGCGGTACGGCATACCGGAATTCCGTCTTCCGAAAACTGTTCTTGACAGATATGCGGCAAGGCTCCACGAGCTGGGGATCCTGTTCCGTCCAAACTACAATATCGGCGGTGCTACAAGCATAAAGGATCTTTTCGCGGACGGCTACAAGTCAGTGTTTATCGGAACCGGAGCATGGCGCCCGAAGCGGCTTCGCATCCCCGGGGAGACCTTCGGCAATGTAGCTTACGCCATTAATTATCTCAACAATCCGGACGTCTATCACATCGGTGAGAACGTCGTCATAATCGGCGCAGGAAACGCGGCTATGGACGTGGCACGCACGGCGGTCCGCAAGGGCGCCAGAAATGTGACTGTCTATGTGAGAAGGGATACGGCTGCGGCATCTGTCAAGGAGATCGAGTACGCGAAACTGGATGGCGTGAAGTTTGAGTACTGCATGTCGCCGCTTGAGATAAAGGACAAGTCCGTTGTCATGGCTCCCGTTACCTATGATGAAGAGGGTAAGGGGACGGTGCAGAAGGATCGGGCGGTTGAGATTCCATGCGATTTTGTGATCATCTCTATTTCCCAGGTTCCAAAGGATCGCCTGGTGTCAAGAGACAAAGAACTTACGCTCAACGCCAACGGAACACTTCAGACCAATGAGATCGGGGAGACGACGATGCCCGGCGTATTTGCTTCCGGTGATGTAGTTACCGGTGCGAATACGGTAGTTGCAGCAGTAAATGTATCAAAGCAGATTGCTGAAGATATGGACAAGTACATGCAGGGGCTTCTGTAGGGGATACGGACTTATCTGTAAGAAGGTTTCAGGATTTTTAAGCCTTCCGGCCTGTCGGGGGGCTTTTTCTCATGCTATAATTTTTTTGATTTTTCTGGGCAAATGCAGCAGAAATTAAAAGCAAGTAAAATTTTTTCGATTGTTATTCTTAAAGGAGGAAAACATGACTAAGTGGATCGTTATCGGAGTAGTGGTGCTGCTTATACTTTTGTTCGTGGCATGCTACAACAAGCTGATACACGCGAGAAACAAGGTGGAGGAGGCTTTTTCCACCATGGATGTGTATCTGAAAAAGCGTTTTGATCTGATACCGAATCTGGTTGAGACGGTAAAGGGCTATGCAAAGCATGAGAGTGAGACGCTGGACAGGGTGATCGCAGCGAGAAATGCGGCCGGAAACGCTCACAGCGCGGAGGAGCGCATGAAAAATGAAGCTGCGTTAAGCGGCGGGCTTCGCAATATCTTTGCTCTGGCAGAAAGCTATCCGGAGCTCAAGGCCAATGAAAATTTCCTGGATCTGCAGGGGCAGCTTCAGACAATCGAGGAGGATATCGCAAACTCCAGAAAATACTACAATGCAACGGTGCGTATTTTCAATGATCTTGTGATGTCGATACCGACCAATCTTATCGCTTCGATGTTCCATTTTGAAAGGGAACCTATGTATGAGGTTGCAGACGTGGCAGAGCGTGAGAACGTAAAGGTGAGCTTCTGATGAAAAGGTTGGGCTCATTATTTTCTGCATTCTGCCTTGTGGCATGTTATTGCGTGCTCCCGGTTCTTACGGCATATGCGGATGAAACTGTTGAATATCACGATTCCGATCCCTATGACTACATAACGGAGAGTTTCTTTGTTTGGGCAGAGTTTGACAGTTCTCACACCGCTTCGATAAGCGAACGCATCAGCGTGGATTTTGTAACGGAGCATCACGGTATCACGAGAAATATTCCAATGGCCACAGATGGCAGCTATGAGATAAAGAATATTGTGGTGAACGGGTTCGAGTACACTGTTGAAGAGGAAAGTAATAATGTCGTTATAAGAATAGGAGACGCCGACGAGTATCTGAGCGGCCAGCAGACTTTCGATATTTATTATGAGATCGAATATCTGAAGGACACGGACAACTCTGCGGATTTTCTGGCTCAGAACATGCTCCCGACGGAGTGGCAGACATCGATCCGGGAGGCTTATCTCAGCATAACCATGCCTTCAGAGATCGACTGGAATAATATGTATATATATTACGGAGAGTACGGCACTGACGATCCTAATCTGTGGCAGTCATATTTTGACTACCGGATAGAGGGCAACACATTATCTCTCTACGGGTCGGATCTCGGTAAGGGATGCGGCCTGACACTGCGGGATACCGATCTTCCTGACGGATACTGGTCAGAAGCCAGATCTTATGCCGAGATTCACAAGACCGCGCTTGACATCATTACTATCATCTCCGTCATAACTGCACTTATTTCCATCATATTGTGGATACGCTTTGGCCGGGATGAGGCCATCGTGGAAACAGTGGAATTCTATCCTCCGGATCAGATGACTCCTGCGGAGATCGGATATGCCATTGACGAGGATCTTTCCGACGGAGAGATGATGACAATGGTCTTTTATCTGGCGGATAAGGGTTATATTACTATCGAACCGGAAGATGATCACTTTGTACTGAAGAAGGAAAAAGGTGCAGCGGCGGAAGAGCCTCAGCATGTAAAGGACTTCCTCAGCGGACTCTTTAAAGGCCGGAAGAGCTTCAGGACGGATAAAGTGCCTGCCAAGTTCAGAGATGACTTTGACGACGCAAAAGCCAAGGCTGTTGAGGAATATGAACAAAAGCATGACAGCGTGTTTACCCTGGGGGCATTTTTGAGCCGCTGCGCATGTTTTGTTTTCCTGCTGTTGGACATGGCAGTCTTCTGCTGGTCGATGGACGGTCATTTTGACGGGATCTATCTGGGAGCGATTCCTTTCATGGTTGGAGTTGCCGGGATGTACCTGGCCTGCAAGGGCATGGACACCTTCCGCTTCCATAAGGGCTCGAGCACCTTCAGGATCGTGGCAGGAACTTTAATGTATGTGGGTCAGATAATAGCAACATTATGGCTGTTTGATCAGGTGCCGGTGGGAACGTACACCTTTGCCTTTGTGATCTCCCTGGCGGTGATCTATATCGCAATGGTCCTCATGCAAAAGCGTACTAAGGACAATGCTCAGCTGATGGGCAGAATATACGGTTTCCGCGGATTTATCAAGGATGCGGAATATGACAGGATCGTCGCTCTCAGCGATGAGGATCCTGAGTATTTTTATCATATCCTTCCGTATGCGGCGATCATGGGGCTTGAAACCCAGTGGACAAAGCATTTTGAGAATATCACCATCCCGCAGCCTGGGTGGTACAGGGCAGATGGACCTTTTATCTACTCGTCAGTCTGGTGCAATCAGATGATCCATTCCTGCACCAGAGACGCGGTTCCTCCAGTGCCTTCCGGCGGTTCTTCCGGAGGTTTCTCAGGCGGTTCCTCGGGAGGCGGCTTCTCCGGCGGAGGCGGCGGAGGCGGCGGTGGCGGCGCCTGGTAAACCTCCCGCTGAGAGTGTAGATTGCCGGCCTCAAAAGGGGATGCGGTTCCGAAAGAAAAATTGAATAAGATACACAGATTGATAAGTAAGATATAGATTCAATGCCGCCGGGAGTCCGGCGGCATTATTGTTTTCTAAAAGACAATTCATTTGCAAAAGTACAATTGCAGGGATATAATGGAAGCACTTTTGTTTTTTAGAAAAGGAGATATATGTTTTTATGAATCAAGAATTCAAGCCGTACATTCCGGCTGACAAGGTCACACCTGAGATAACACCCACTTCCGTTATCATGGGTGTCATTCTGGCAGTTGTCTTCGGGGCAGCGAATGCATATCTGGGCCTCAGGGTGGGTCTGACTGTAACGGCGTCTATCCCGGCGGCCGTTATCTCGATGGCAGTTATCAGGATCATCCTGAAGAGGGATTCCATCCTGGAGAACAACATGGTACAGACGATCGGCTCTGCCGGAGAGTCTCTTGCCGGAGGTTCCATCTTCACGATGCCTGCGTTATTCCTCTGGGCAAAGGAAGGCGTTATGGATACTCCATCCCTTGTCACTATTACCATCATCGCTCTTTTCGGCGGACTTCTGGGAGTCTTTTTCATGGTTCCCCTCCGCAATGCGCTGATAGTTCAGGAACACGGGGTCCTGCCTTATCCGGAAGGAACTGCCTGCGCTGAGGTACTCCTTGCAGGTGAAAAGAGTGGATCAGGCGCAGGAGTTGTTTTTGCAGGTATAGGCATCTCGGCTGCGGTCAAGTTTGTGGTTGATGGTCTGGGACTTGCCAGCGGCTCCATCGCATTAAAAGTTCAGACTCTTAAGACTGAATTCGGCACACAGATCTACCCGGCACTTATATCGGTTGGTTACGTCTGCGGTCTGAGGGTTTCATCGTTTATCTTTGCCGGAGGGCTGATCAGCTGGTTTGTCCTCATTCCTGCGATTGCAATCTTCGGCGGCGACATGATCATGTACCCGGGTACGGATACGATCGCAGAAATATATAATGCGGATGGTGCTTCGGGCATATGGTCGAACTACATCAAGTATATAGGCGCGGGCGCTGTGGGTACTGCCGGCATCATCAGTCTGATCAAGACGATGCCTCTTATCGTCAGGACCTTCGTCGGCGCGATCAACGGCCTCAGGAATCCGAACGGCGCCGGTACACTGCGTACGGATCTGGATCTTGACATCCGTATCGTGATCGGGGGCATAGTTGCCGTTATCGTCGGTATCGGGCTTGTCCCGGGCATCCCTGTCACATTTATCGGTGCCCTCATCATCGTGGTGTTCGGCTTCTTCTTCAGTACCGTTTCATCTCGTATGGTGGGCCTTGTAGGCAGCTCTAATACTCCGGTGTCCGGCATGACTGTCGCGACACTTCTGATCGCCACTATCACCCTCAAGATTTCCGGGGACACCGGCGCCCACGGCATGCAGGGTGCTATCGCCATCGGTTCTGTCATCTGCATAGCAACCGCTATGGCAGCTGATACATCACAGGACCTGAAGACCGGTTACCTCCTGGGAGCTACACCGAGAAAACAGCAGATCGGTGAGATCATAGGCGTTTTCGTTTCAGCTCTGGCAATCGGCGGAGTCATGATACTTCTGGATGATGCTTACACCTTCGGTTCCGATGATCTTTCCGCGCCTCAGGCTACAATGATGAAGATGATAATCGAAGGCGTTATGGATGGAAATCTTCCATGGTCGCTGATCTTCATCGGTTCAGCTGTTGCTGTTACCATCGAGGTTCTGGGAATCAGTGCTCTTCCGGTCGCTATCGGTGTTTACCTTCCACTTGAACTTACTACACCGATCATGATAGGCGGTCTGATCAGATTCTTCGCTGACAGGATCACAGCCGGTAACTCCGAGAAATCATCAGAGGGCGTGCTCTTCTGCTCCGGCATGATCGCAGGTGAGGGATTAGTCGGCATACTGCTTGCAGTTCTTGCCGTATTTAACATTTCCGAGAAGATCAACCTCGGCTATATCTTTGGGGAGAATACGGTCATTCCGGAAATTACGGGGCTGATCCTTCTTCTGGCAATGGCTGCAATATTGTTTATGATTGCCACAAAAGGAAACCGACATGAAAAACAGAGATAATTTTGTGGATTATGTATTTGCTGTCAATTATGACATCTCCCGGATCCAGAGCGAGTCCGGGGAGGTGGTCATTGAAATGGTAAACAAAGGCTTCGCCAATCGTATCGCGCAAAAGTTCTTCGGCAGACCAAAGGTGAGCCATATTACTCTAGAAGGCATCGGCGGCTTCGTATTCACCTGCATCGACGGAAATCGTACGGTATATGAGATCGGTCAGATGGTCAGGGATAAATATGGAGAAGAGGCCGAGCCTCTGTACGAGCGCATAAGCGTGTATATGAAAAAACTGGAGGAGCTGGGTTTTATCAGCAAAATATGATCCTGTGGCTTGCATATCAAAGAAAAGTGTTGTAAATTATAGGTGTTAGATTTCTTTAACTAAATAGATGCTCTCCGGAGCATTTTTTTATACACGGCGGTTAGATAAAACTAACTGCGGAGCAGGTCATTGTTATCATCATGGAAAGGAGACTGCAATGGAATTACAGTTAGGGGACGTTCAGACAACGGCGCTCATCCCTCTGGCAATAAAGGCCAGCGAGACACTGCGGGAAAAGCCCCGGATTTGTGACAGGAAGGCTGTTGAGATCATAGAAAATCTGAACATCGATACGTCAAAGTACGATAAGTTCATGTCCCATGAGGGTGTGGTTGCGCGCACGATCATGCTGGACCGGCAGTTGAAGGAGATCATCAGAGAGAGTCCTGACACAGTCGTGGTGAATGTGGGTGCGGGATTTGACGACAGGTTCTCCCGCGTGGACAACGGCAGGATCCTCTGGTTCGACCTGGATTTTCCAGATGCAATCACGGCAAGGAAAAAAGTGTTTCCTGAACGTGACAGGGTTACCATGATCCCGGGAGATGCGCTGGATTCCCGCTGGTGCGCCCCGGTGGCGGAAGCTCTGAATGGCAGAAGTTCGAAGCCGGTTTTCGTGGCGGAGGGACTCTTCATGTATCTGACTATGGAGCAGATCAGAAAATTCCTGACGATCTTAAAGGAAAATTTCCCGGATGGCGGCATCCTCATAGCTGAGCAGAACGGAAAGATGATGGTTAAGGGGGAGAAGTATCACGACACGGTGAAGAACACGAAGGCGCGATTCCTGTCCGGCACGGATTCCGGGCAGGAGATAGCGGAGCTGGTGAAGGGCTTCAGTCTGATCGAGGAGCACAGTTTTAATGAGGAAATGCGGAAATACAGCGTCCGCGCAAAGATATTCGCGATGCTGCTCCCGAAGGCAAATGACCGCTGGGCCACGTTTGCCTGGTGAGGAGCTGCCGCATCGCACAAACAACAACGGACTTTGATCATAACCGGTCACTTTGATGGTGAGTCACTTTGCCGGATCGTCGGCAAAAGGGCTGCGCCATTTTGTGGCCGGTTTTGTGTTATAATGTATCTCGCATTTTTAAATTTTGTAAGGTGGTACATTATGATTATTAAGAATCTTGAGAACGATAACAGGAAGTTTGTTGAGAATAAAGAGAATTTTCACGTGCTTGAACATCTGGCGGATCTGAGCGTGGCGCCGGCGAACGCCACCAGAGAGTATTTTATGAGCAAGATGGGGATCCGCCGCAGGCAGCTGGCTGTGGAAATGGACGGGAGCCGGTCTGTGCTGGTTCAAGCAGGAGCTATGCAGTGGATGGCGGGAAATATCAAGGCCAACACGGCTGTAAAGGGCGTGGGGAATCTCCTGGGAAAGGTGGTCAAGGGCGCTGTGACCAAGGAGTCGGCCATAAAGACTGAATATACCGGAAACGGCTGGATCGTGCTGGAACCCACGTATAAATTCATCATTCTCGTGGACGTGGGTGAGTGGAAATCCGGGATCACAGTGGAGGACGGCATGTTTTACGCATGTTCGGGCAGCGTGAAGAGCGATGTGGTGTCCAGGAAGAACATCTCTTCCGCGCTCCTGGGAGGCGAGGGCTTTTTCAATCTGAGCCTCTCCGGTTCGGGCATCGCTGCGCTGGAGAGCAATGTGCCGTATGATGAACTGATCGAGGTTGAGCTTAAGGATGAGACTCTGAAAATCGACGGCAGCCTTGCTGTATGCTGGTCAACGGATCTGGAATTCACGGTTGAAACAGCAACCAATACTCTCGTGGATTCCGCGGTCAGCGGAGAGGGTCTTGTAAATGTGTACCGGGGCAGCGGGAAGGTGCTCATGAGCCCGGTCGCGCCTACCGCTTCGCTGTATGGTGCTACGAACTCCATGGCGGCAAAGGCTGCGGCAGTTACGAGCAATACATTGTTTGGAAGAAGAAAATAATGTTTTATGGAGTTCCGGTGCGATGAAGAATCTCTGAAACAGGCATTGGTATGGAATGAAAAAACGGTGATGTAGACGAAGGACGTCAGGTGTTATAATTCAACTATAAAGGTTTACTTTTGAGTGGTAATATGCCTCGTGGAAGGGGTGCATAGTTATGATGAATATTTTGGAAGAAGCTATAATCTACGCTACGGTGATGCATCAGGGGAAGGTGCGCAAGTTTAAGAGCATCCCGTATATCCTTCACCCTCTTGAAGTGGCGCAGATCTTATCCACAATGACGGACGATCAGGAGATCATCACCGGAGGGATCCTTCACGATATCGTTGAAGACACGGACGGCACACTTGAGGAAATACGGAAGCGTTTCGGAGAACGGGTGGCGGCGCTGGTAGAGTCAGAGTCGGAACCGCAGTTTTCGGATGAGGACAGGGGAGCATCCTGGAAAAAGAGAAAAGAATATACTCTGCGCATTCTGAAGAACAGCGAAGATATCGGAGTGAAGATGCTCTGGCTTGCGGACAAACTGGCAAACATCCGCTCCCTGGCAAATATGTACTCGGAGAGGGGTGAAGCAGTCTGGGATGAACTCAACCAGAAGGATCCGGCTATGCAGCGCTGGTACTACAAGAGTATAGCGGAAAGCCTGGAGCTCACGCTGAACAAGACGGGAGCATTCAAAGAACTCATCAAGCATATCAATTTCATCTGGCCGGGGACTTTTGATTCCGAGAAGGCACGGTATAAAAAATACAGAGAGGTTTCTGTTGACGGGTGCAAGGTCATCGGCCGGGGAGCCAAGGGTGAAGTATACCGCTACGACGATGAACTCATAATAAAGGTGTTCAATCAGAACAACACTTATCATGATGTGGAGCAGGAGATAGCCCTGAGCCGGAGGGCGTTTATACTGGGAATCCCTACGGCGATCTCCTTCGGGATAGTTTCCGTGGGCGAG
Source organism: Clostridia bacterium (assembly GCA_024684465.1). Taxonomy (GTDB): domain Bacteria; phylum Bacillota; class Clostridia; order Peptostreptococcales; family Anaerovoracaceae; genus JAIKWW01. The sequence continues at coordinate 10,502 of JAIKWW010000042.1, forward strand.
CGGTACGGAGCCATGTATGAGCTGGTGGATTCGGAGACCATGTCTTCGCTTATTTCCAGAAATCCGGGGCAGGCTGATGTTTACGCCCGGATCATGGCAGATCTCGCTCACGAGATACATGCAGTGGATATCGGAGATTCTGATGAGTTCCCGGAGGGCGTTGTCAGGATCATGGATTACATCGACGGGGGTGTAGCTCAGGAGGATGAGGCTCTGGCTGAAAGATGCAGGGAACTCATACGTGAGCTGCCTCAGTCGACGACACTTCTTCACGGGGATTTTCACACGGGAAATGTTTTCATGCAGAACGGGGAGCCGCTTCTCATTGATATGGACCGGATCTCCAAGGGACATCCGGTCTTTGAACTGAGCGATCTGTACTATTTTTACGTGGTGCTGGGGGAAGATGATCCTGCGGTAGTAGAAAACTTTATGGGATTTTCCTATGATACGGCGAAAGGATTTTTCAGATCTTTCCTCAGATATTATCTGGATACAGATGAGGAGAGCCGGATCGCCGGGGTGAGCGAAAAGGCGTCGCTTCTCTGTTATTCCCGAATGATCAGGAAGATACGCAAGAAGACGGTAATCTCTGATGAGGACCGGGTGAGGATAGACAGATATCTGGGAAAGATCAGAGCTGTGACAGCAGAGATCTCGACTCTGGACTTCTGATGATCTCCTGATGGCGGTCAGAGAACGGCAGCTGGGGATAAACTGTTCGCATAGCTTTTTTCAGAGCGGCTGTTGTGCCGCTCTGAAAAAAGCTATGCGAACAGTTTATCCCCAGCTGCCGTTCTCTGACCGCCATCAGG
>JAIKWW010000043.1 GCA_024684465.1 Clostridia bacterium
TTTCATAACATTTGAGGGCCCGGATGCTTCGGGGAAGACGACTCAGATCGGACTGCTGGAGGAATATCTGAAGAGCATCGGCATAGAGCCGGTGAGAACGAGGGAGCCCGGAGGCACTTCCATCAGTGAGAAGATCCGGGAGATAATCCTGGACAAGGCCAACGGAGAGATGCTTCCGGAGACGGAAATGATGCTCTATGCGGCTTCCAGAGCTCAGCATGTGGGTCAGCTCATAAGGCCGGCTCTGGAGGCGGGACGTGTGGTTATCAGCGACAGATTCACGGATTCCAGTGTGGCTTACCAGGCATACGGAAGAGAACTGGGAGAAGCTGTCGGTACGGTGAACCGATATGCCACCGGAGGACTGGAGCCTGATATCACATTCCTTCTGAAGTTCGATCCTGCAGATATGAGAAAACGCAGGAGCGCTGCGGAAGAAGACCGTATGGATGCGGAGAAGCTTTCGTTTCACAGGCGGGTGCTTGAGGGCTATCTGAAACTGGCTCAGGAAAATCCGGAGAGGATAGTCCTGCTGGATGGCTCGGACAGTCCGGAAGCGATTGCGGAGATCGTGAGAGAAAAGACGGAAGAGATGCTCAGAAAAAAAGGGCATCACGAAAGACAGATTTAAGGAGAACCCATGGCATTTTCTGATATGAGAGGCGGAGCGCTGCTGGCGGCAAGATTTTCGAGACTGCTGGACAGTGGAAATATACCTCAGAGTATGATCTTTGAGGGCAGGCGGGAGCCGGTGCTGGAGTGCGCCGACAGCTTCGCGAGAGCCATACTCTGTGACGACCGCCGCGGCGCGGATGCCTGCGGAGTGTGCAGCACCTGCATGAGGATAGCCAGAGGAAATGCCGAAGAGATAGCGTATTTCGGAGAAAAGGATCTGACAGCCAGGATCAAGGTGGAGGATGTCCGCCGCATGGGTGAAATGGCTATGGTCAGACCTTTTTCGGGAAAGCCTCAGATAATGATCGTGAGGAACGCGGAGAGGATGTGGCCGGCAGCCCAGTCGGCTCTGCTGAAGCTGATAGAGGAGCCTCCTGAAGGACTGCACATAATCCTGACAACGGCCAACAGCCAGTCGCTGCTGCAGACCATACGGTCCAGATGTCAGCTGGTGAGGGTGCAGGATGTCTCTCTGAGAGCTCTCTGCAGCGAAGATCCCGCAGAACACGAACGGGCAGTGCGTCTCATGACCGCAGTGGCTGAAAAAAGACATTACTTCGAAATGAAGGATGACATAGATCAGATCGCAAAGAATAAAAATGCTGCTCTCAACTTCGTCAACGAGGCGGAGATATTTGCCAGGGACATGATGGTGTCCTGCTGGGAAGGCAGCGGAAGCATGCTTGAGGATCGGGAAGATGCTGACCGGATAGTGAATCTGGCCGGAAGGCGTGGTCCCGGTACGGCAGAAAAGATGATAGAAGCAGCTGAGCTGGCCAGACGGGATATCAATTCCGGAGTGAGCGCGGCTCATGCTTTGAAATATATGATATTTGATATTCTCGAGTGGCTCGACAGACCGGCGGAAGGACAGCGCAGATGAAATGCGCTCTGACGCAGAAACTGAAGCCGGAATGGGCGGGCGAAAGGAAAAATATATGATAACAGTGATAGGTGCCAGGTTTAAGAAAGCCGGTAAGGTCTACTACTTCGACCCGGGCGAGCTCATGGAGCTGACCGAGGGGACGGAAATTATAGTGGATACCGCCCGCGGCCTTGAATTTGCAGTTGCCACCGGCGCACCCACCGAGGTGAGTGAGAAGTCGGTGATCAAACCGCTGAAAAAGGTCGTGAGATTGGTGGACGAAAAGGACAAGAAGAAGCACGCTGAGAACATGAAGCGCAAGAAGAGCGTGCTTGATACATGCCAGAAGAAGATCGATGCTCACAAACTGGACATGAAACTCATCGACGTGGAATTCACCTTTGACAATTCCAAGGTGATCTTCTACTTTACAGCGGACGGCCGGGTGGATTTCAGGGAACTGGTAAAGGATCTGGCAAGCGTGTTCCGCACCAGGATCGAACTGAGACAGGTTGGTGTGAGAGACGAAGCCAAGATGTTCGGCGGCGTAGGCGGCTGCGGCAGAGGACTCTGCTGCCACACCTGGCTTCCGGACTTCAATCCGGTTTCAATAAAGATGGCGAAGAATCAGGGGCTGTCCCTGAATCCCACGAAGATCTCCGGCATATGCGGAAGACTCATGTGCTGTCTTAAATATGAGAATGAGGCTTATCTGTATCTGAAGAAGGGACTGCCTGATGTGGGAGACCACGTAAAGACTCCTGACGGCACGGCGGTGGTAATGGAGACCAACGTGCTGAAGGAACTGGTGAAGGTTCGTCAGGTACTGCCGCCTGACAAGAAGACTCCGGATGAGGAACGTCTGAGTCCGGATATCTCGGTATTCAAGAAGCAGGACGTGAAGAATCTGGAAAAGAAAAAGAAGAAGCAGAAGGTCGAAGACGATATAATCCCCGATGAGGTGAAAGACCTTCTGGGAGACTGATCATGGCTGAGAGAATCGACGATACCGGATTCGGCGGAATAAGGCTGATACAGGACACTGAGCAGTTCTGCTACGGAGTGGATGCAGTACTTCTGGCGACCTTCGCAGCAAGAAACAGGCATCAACGCATGGTGGATCTGGGCACCAACAACGGAGTGATCCCGCTGCTGCTGAGCCACCTCACCGGTGCAGAGCACATCTGCGGTTTGGAGCTCCGGAAAGAGGCCTGGGAACTGGCGGTGAGGAATGTGAAACTCAATGGCCTCGAGGACAGGATTGAGATGATCAACTCCGATGTTCTGGATGTGCATGAGCATCTTGAGGCGGGCAGCTTCGACGGGGTGCTGTGCAATCCGCCCTACGCAGCCCGAGGCACTGCAGTGTTGAACGGGTCAGACGCCCTCACCACCGCAAGGCATGAGATCACCGCCACCCTGGAGGACTTTGTGGCGGCAGCCTCGAAACTGCTGAAGGACCAGGGCCGGTTTTATCTGGTGCACCGTCCTTCCAGGATCATCGACATAGCCTGCGCATGCAGAAAGTACAAACTGGAACCCAAGTTTCTGAGGGAAGTGAGCCCTGTTAAGGGCGGGACGCCGAACATATTACTGCTGGAATGCAGAAAGAACGCCGGCAGCGATCTCCGGATCCTGGAGCCTCTTTACGTTCACGAGGACGACGGTTCTTATTCCCCTGAAATCCAACGACTTTACGGCCGTGCAGAATAGGGCCTGCTCCCGGAGGGACAGACCGCGGAAGATATATCATTTGGAGGTAAATTTTATAATGGACAATATGAAACTGGCGGATCTGCTGTTTCCAAATATCACGAAGACACCTGAGGACTGGGAGAAGATCTATCCTGAGAGGGATCTTCCGGAAGGCGCATATGTGACCCGACTGGGGCCGAGCCCTACGGGATTCATTCATCTGGGAAATCTCTACGGAGCGTTCGCAGATGAGAGAATGGCCCATCAGCATGATGGCGTGTTCTTCCTGAGAATCGAGGATACCGATGACAAGCGCTACGTTGAGGGAGCAGTTGAGACTATCATCACAGCTTTGGACTACTTCGGGATCAGCTTTGACGAGGGTGCTTTCATCGACGGGGATCACGGGGCATACGGTCCGTATCATCAGAGTGAGAGAGGGGAGCTGTACCAGACTTTCGCAAAGAAGATGGTTCAGAACGGGGATGCTTATCCATGCTTCCTGACTTCAGAGGAACTCAGCGAGATCAGGGCAAAGCAGGAGGAAATAAAGGCGAATCCGGGCATCTACGGAAAGTGGGCAGTCAGCAGAGAACTCACTTATGAACAGATAGAGGAAAATATAAAGGCCGGCAAGCCTTTTGTAATAAGACTGAAGTCCAGGGGTGCTACGGACATACCGGCCTCTGAGATGAAGCAGATCAGCATCGAGGACGGAATCCGCGGAACGCTGACAATGCCTGAGAACAATATGGATATCGTAATCCTGAAGGCAACGGGCATCCCTACTTACCACTTCGCCCACGTGATCGACGACCACTTCATGAGAACAACTCACGTGGTGAGAGGCGAGGAATGGCTCTCCACACTGCCGGCTCACTATGAGCTCTTCAACATGCTGGGATTCAAACTTCCGGTATTCTGTCACACTTCACATCTCATGAAGATCGACGAGACGGGAAGTAAGAGAAAGCTCTCAAAGAGAAAGGATCCTGAACTTTCGCTGGATTATTACAGACAGGACGGCTACTTCCCTGAAGCTGTCAGGGAGTATCTCCTCACCATCCTCAATTCCAACTATGAGGAATGGCGCATGGAAAATCCGGATGCGGACTACAGAGAGTTCGACTTCAGCGAGAGCAGGATGAGCGGATCCGGAGCTCTGTTCGATCTGGTAAAACTCAACGACGTGTGCAAGGACGTGCTGGTGAAGATTCCTGCGGAGGAGATATACAGCTTCCTCCTGAACTGGGCTGAGAAGTATCGTCCGGAGATCCACGGACTGCTGGCGGAGGATCCGGATTACGTGAAGAAGATCCTGGATCTGGGACGCAGCGGAAACAAGCCTAGAAAGGATCTGGTAAACTGCACGCAGATCTTCGATTTCATAAAGTACTTCTTCGACGAGTACTTCGAGATACAGGATGAAATCCCGGAACACGTTCCGGCTGAGGATGTGAAGCCGATCCTGGAGGGCTATCTGGCTTCGTACGATCATTCCGACGACCAGAGCGCGTGGTTCGACAAGATCAGGGGACTGGCTACGGAGCTCGGCTATGCAGCTAAGCCGAAGGACTTCAAGAAGAACCTGGATCAGTACAAGGGCCATGTGGGCGACGTCTCAACAGTGATCAGGCTTGCAGTAACAGGAAGATCCCAGTCACCTGACGTCTGGGAGATCCAGCAGATCCTCGGTGAAGAGAGAACGGTTGAGAGAATAAAGAAATTTATCGGAAGATAATTGGACGGAATGTGATTGAAATCTGATTTAAAGGATAATATACTATTACGAAATCGGATTCATAATCCGGATTAATTTTATTGTTAAAGGAGAACGAAAAATGGAAGAGACTATCATCAAGAGCATAGATGAGATCAAGCCTTTTCTTCAGAGAGACGGCGGAGATATCGAGTACTTGGGAACTACTGAAGATAATTTTGTAAAGGTAAAGCTTCAGGGTGCCTGCAGCGGATGCCCGGGCGCAACTGTAACTCTCAAGGCAATCGTTGAGAGAATCATCAGAGAAGCTGTTCCTGAAGTTAACGGCGTTATTGCTGTTGACTGATCAGCATAAAATAATGAAAATAGAAGCTGCTGCATATCTGAGGGACTTGCGGCAGCTTTTGTTTTGTGACGGCGGATGGCCGGAAGGTTTGTAAAGGCAGGAGTGGGCTCTGCCCCATGATCGGGAGTATTTGAAATGAAACTATTTAAATTTGACAGAAAGAATCTGGAAAGTTCAGATTATATAATCCTTGGAACGCTGGCGGTCTTACTGTGCATCATCCTGGGATCCATGATCTATGGAACTGTAACCGGGGTGGCAGGCGGAAACGCCGGCGGCGGGGACGGCAAGGCCGCAACTGAGGAAGAAGAAAAGGGCACTGTGGACATCGTGCTGACCTGTGCAGGTGACATCATGGCACACAGCCCCAACATAAGATCCGCCTATAACAGTTCCACGGGAGTGTATGACTTTTCACCGAACTATCAGTATGTAAACGGGTACATCCAGGAAGCAGACCTGGCAATGTGCAATATGGAAACCACATTCGGCGGCGGTACTCCTACGGGATATCCGATGTTCAACGCGCCGGACCAGCTGGCTCAGGACATAAAGAACGTTGGCTTTGATGTGGCATTTACCAGCAACAATCACATGATGGATACCGGATTCAACGGCATGCAGAGAACGATCCAGGTGCTGAGAGCCACCGGCCTTTACACTGAGGGAAGCAATTACGAGGGTGAAGCAAATTACCAGGTAGCTGACGTGAACGGCATCAAGGTGGGCCTGGTGGGATATACTTATGAGACTTCCGGAACAGCCGGAACATGCACTATTAATGGCAACGGAATCTCCTCCCAGGCGGAGGCGCTGATCAATTCCTTCAACTATCATGAGCTGGAGACGACAGATTACGCGAAGATTCAGGCCAGCATTGACGGAGCAAGGGAAGCAGGCGCTCAGGTGGTAGTGGGATACTTCCACTGGGGTGAGGAGTATCAGCAGCAGCCGAATTCCAATCAGACTGCCATGGCTCAGAAAATCGCGGATATGGGTGTGGACGTGATCTTCGCATCCCATCCTCACGTGATCCAGTCCATCGATGTGATCACTTCTACTGACGGCAGACAGGTGCCGGTGTACTATTCTCTCGGCAACTTTATCTCCAACCAGAGAACAGAAACTCTGAATAACCGCTATACTGAGCAGGGTCTTCTGGCAACTGTGAAGATCACCTATGATCTGGACGGGGAAAAGATCCTGGCAGAGAATGTGTCTGCGCTGCCTGTATGGGTGGACAAGTGGGGCGGCAGCTCCAACACCAGCTATGCCATCGTGCCGCTGGACGGAAATATGAATACCAATGCTGCTCTGTCTGCTTCAGGACATCTGTCCAGAGCTCAGCAGGCGCTGTCCGACATCACAAATCTCATCGGACAGAATTATATAGACGGCGTAGAT
>JAIKWW010000055.1 GCA_024684465.1 Clostridia bacterium
GTCAGTCACCGAGATCCGGCGGCGTTTCCCTGAGAACATTCAACAGAAACTTCAAGGGCAGAAGCGGAACAAATGATGCTGACATATATCTGGTAAGTCCGGAGACAGCTGCGATCTCAGCAATCGAGGGTGTGCTCACCACAGGTATGGGAACTCCTCTCGCGGAGATAGAGCCGGTGAATTTCACTCCGAATGACAATTTTGTGGTTTATCCGGAGGGTACAAATACTGAAAACACTCCTGTGGAGATGGGACCTAACATCCAGCCTTTCCCTCTGAACGTGAAGCTGGAGGGAGATCTTGAGGCCGAGGCAGTGCTCATCACAGGTGACAACATTACCACAGACGACATCATGCCGTCTGATTCGCGGATCCTTCCTTACCGCTCCAACGTGCCGAAGCTGTCCGAGTACAGTTTTGAAAAGATCGACAGCGAATTCCCTGCCCGCTGCAAAGCTGCAGGTACAGGTGTGATCGTGGGCGGTGAGAATTACGGCCAGGGCTCCAGCAGAGAGCACGCTGCGCTGGTTCCACTCTATCTGGGAATCAGATTTGTAATGGCGAAGTCCTTTGCGAGAATTCACCGTTCAAATCTCATAAACAGCGGTATCATACCTATGGTGTTCAAGGATCCTGCAGACCACGACCGCATCAGTCTCGGCGACAGGCTGGTGATCGAAAACGCGCCTGAGCAGGTGAAGAACGAGACAGTAACTGTTAAGAATATTACGAGGAATGAATCTTACGAGATGATCCCTAATCTGTCGGATCTGGAACTGACTATGATCCTGGACGGTGGAAAGATCAACATGCTGAAGGAGGAAGCTTAAATGGGCTACATGGAAGATATCGAAGCGCTGATCCGCAGTCAGGCCGAGCGGGTGGAAAAGCTCAAAAACGCGCCGGCTCCCGTTGATTTCAGCAATCTGGACCACATCGTGATCGGATTTATCGACGGCGACGGGATCGGACCTTACATCATGAAGGAAGCCAGAAGAGTGATAGATGTGCTCCTGGCTGACGAGGTGGAATCCGGAAAGGTGGAGATGAAGACCATCGAGGGCCTCTCCCTGGAGAACCGCATCGCAAAGAATGAGACAGTTCCCACTGAGGTGCTGGAACAGATCAAGCAGTGCAGCGTATTCCTGAAGGGACCTACTGCGACGCCGGACAAGAACTCCGGTCTGCCGAACCTCACCAGTGCCAATGTTACTCTCAGAAAGGAACTGGACCTGTTTGCAAATGTGCGTCCTGTTCAGGTTCCTGAGGAGGGGATCGACTGGTGCTTCTTCAGAGAAAATACAGAGGGCGAGTACGCTGTGGGAAGCCAGGGCGTAAACATCAGTGACGACCTGAGCATAGACTTCAGGGTCATCACAACTCAGGGAACTGAAAGAATCGCCCGCATGGCCTTCGATTATGCGAGAAATAACGGCAAGGAGAGGATTGCCTGCATTACAAAGGCAAACATCATCAAGAAGACAGACGGAAAATTCCAGGAGATCGTCCACAGGATCGGTGAGACGGAATATCCGGAAATAACTGTCGAAGACTACTATATTGATATTATGACGGCGAATCTGGTAAACAAGGAGATTCGCAACAGATTCCAGGTATTTGTGCTGCCTAATCTCTACGGAGACATCATCACTGACGAGGCTGCGCAGATCCAGGGAGGTATGGGAACCGCCGGCAGCGCCAACATCGGCAGCAGATATGCCATGTTCGAGGCGGTGCACGGGGTGGCACCGAAGATGATCCAGGAAGGCATTGCAGACAAGGCGAGTCCGCAGAGTCTTCTCAAGGCCATGGAACTCATGCTGAGACATATCTGCATGCAGGATAAGGCTGACAGGCTCAAGAAGGCGATGGATGCGGCGGATGCCAGAGGGGACATCAACATGTCCGGAACCGCAGAGGGCAGCACTGCACGAGAATATGCCGATGCGGTGATCGAGGCACTGTAGCTATTGCCGGGATATTATCATTTCAGAGGAGCAGATCATGTATTATAAAAATGTAAAAGACGACGTGGTATCGGGACTTCCGCTGGCCATCAATATTTTCATAAAGCTGAGGGACGACATCCTTCAGGGAAAACTCAAGGACGGGGAAAAACTCACTGAACAGAGAATCTGCAATGAGTACAATGTCAGCAGAACTCCGGTGCGTGAGGCTTTCAGACTGCTGGAGCAGGAGGGCCTCATCAACATGATCCCGAACAGGGGAGCTTTCGTGACCGGCTTTACGGAGAGGGATATCTCCGACATGTACGAAATGAGAAAGGTATACGAGGAGCTGGCTTTTAAGTGGGCTACTGAGCGGATCACTGAGGAGGAACTCGAGGAGATCAAGAACGGTTACGAACTCATGGAGTTCTACACCCATAAGAAGGATGAGGAAAAGGTGACTCAGCAGAATTTCTATTTCCACGAGCTCATCTACAGAGCGTCCCACAACAGGATGCTGACTCAGATACTCACCAGTTTCCAGTATTACACCAAGCAGTTCAATTCCGCTGGCGGCGTGGATCCTGAGACAGACAATATCGAGAGGATGCTGGAGGAACACTATGAGATCCTTCAGGCTCTGGAAAAGAGGGATTCCAAGCACGGAGTTGAGATCGTGAAGCGTCATCTGGAGATGGCGAAGGAACGTGCCGGTTACGGAGATTTTCAGAAGGAAGATATCTGATAAGGTGCGGAGACGGACTCTATGAGGAAGAAACTGAACCGCAGCGAGGTGAAAGAGCTGCTCCGGAGGCTGGAGGAGGCGTATCCCCATGCTGGATGCTCTCTTAACTTCCGGAATCCGTTTGAGATCCTGGTGGCAGTGACGCTTTCGGCCCAGACCACGGATGCCCGGGTTAATCAGGTGACACCGGAGCTGTTTGACAGATACCCGGACCCGGAGGCCATGTCTCTGGCGGAGGACGGGGAACTGCAGAGGATCATCAGACCCATAGGGATGTACAAGAACAAGTCAAAGAATATAAAGGCGCTGTCTGCAATGCTGGCGTCGGAATACGGGGGCGTGGTGCCTGCTGATCAGGCGGAACTGGAAAAGCTGCCGGGGGTGGGAAGAAAGACCGCAAACGTGGTACTGGCTGAGGCCTTCGGCTTTCAGAGGATCGCCGTTGACACCCACGTGTTCAGAGTTGCCAACAGGACGGGCCTGGTGGATGAGAAAGATGTGAAGGGGACGGAATCCTCACTGATGAAGGTGATCCCTGAGGAACAGTGGACTGCCAGTCATCACAGGATCATCCATCACGGCAGACAGATATGTCACGCCCGGAAGCCGGACTGCGAGAATTGTCCGCTGGATGGGGTCTGTCTGAAAAAGATTCAGAAGTGATACGGATCGCATAGGGGGATTCGACAGATGGGAAATAATTTTGAGTTTTACGGCTGCGATGCCGCTGAGCTGGCAAGAGAGTACGGAACGCCTCTCTATGTCATCTCCAACGATGCGGTAAGGGCCAGATGCAGGGAACTGCGGGAGTCCTTCACGGACAGATATGAAAACACCAGAGCGGTATATGCCTGCAAGGCGTTTCTGACCCAGGAGATCTGCCGCATCATGAAGAGTGAGGGCATGGGCATGGATGCCGTGTCCGGCGGTGAGATCTACGCCGAGGTCAAGGCGGGCATGGATCCCGGGATGCTGGTGTTCCACGGAAACAGCAAGACGAAGGCGGAACTGATCCAGGCTGTGGAGACCGGTGTGGGAACCATAGTGGTGGACAATATGTCGGAGCTGGAGCTGCTCAATGAGATAGCTCTTGAGAAGGGCGCGAAGCCGGGGATACTGTTCAGAGTTGCTCCGGGAGTAGACAGCCACACTCATTCATATATCTCCACGGGACAGCTGGATTCCAAGTTCGGCTTTTCCATAGAGGAAGTGGAGAACCACGCTGCGAAGGCTGCCATGGACATGGAGGGCGTGGACTTCAGGGGACTGCATTTTCACATCGGTTCCCAGTTGCACGAAAATGACACTCACGTGATGGCGGTGAAGATCGTGCTGGAGCTTCTTGGAAGACTCAGGGACAAGTACGGCTTTAAAGCCGCAGAGCTGAACTGCGGAGGCGGATTCGGCGTTCACTACAAGGATGATCCGGAGACTCCGGGGATTTCCATGTTCGTGGACCCGATGATGGCGGAGATCGACAGCTTCTATGAAAAACTGGGTGACGAGAGGCCGATGGTCACCATCGAGCCGGGTCGCTGGATCATCTCTGACGCAGGCATCACCATCTACGAGGTGGGCTCGGTGAAGGTGAACGGCGCAGGAAAGACTTACGTGGGCGTTGACGGCGGCATGCCGGACAATCCGCGTACTGCTCTCTACCAGGCTTCCTACGAGGTAGTAGTGGTGGAAAAGCCGGATGCTCCGAAGGATGTCAGGGCTACTATCGCCGGAAAGTGCTGCGAATCCGGGGATATCATAATCTACGATGCGGATATTCCGGCCGTTGAGCGCGGAGATCATCTGGCAGTGCTCAGCACGGGAGCATACAATTACTCTATGGCGAGCAACTACAACAGGCTCTGCAGGCCTGCGGTGGTGGCTGTGGAGAACGGGGAAGCTCATCTCTCGGTCCGCAGGGAGACTTACGAAGACATGATATCGAGAGATCTGTAAGCTGATATCATGTGCCATAATGAAATAGCCATGAAATGATTGTTTGTCAGGTTCTCTCCGCTGTGGAAACATGGCGGAGAGAACTTGTTTTTCTCTTTACTGTCCCATTAATTGACAAATAGACTATCCGGGACAAATGTGTTAAAATTTAATTTAATTCTGAAGTGTATGGTGGAATCATTGTTTCACTTTTGGTGGGTTTGTTATGTTTAATTGGAATTATGATTTCGCGGGCGTAGCCCTTTGTATTAATTGTGTGCTGCTTTTTTTCTATAAACGCAACCACGTGGTGCCGCTGAGGCAGCATAATTATTTCAGCGGACTTATCTATGCAGAACTGCTCATGGCTCTGACAGACATACTGAGTTCAATGGCGCTGGACGCGGGAAACAGGACTTCGCTTTTCGTGAAGTATCTCTCGCTGTCAGTGTTCTTCTCCATGTATGTGGGCTGTCTGCTGCTGTTGTTCCTGTATACGAAATCACTTTGCGATTACCACTCTGTACGGCAATATCCGCTGTTTTCCTTTTTCTATCTGCCGGCGGGCGCAGTCATAGGACTCTATCTGTCGAATCCTTTTACCGGACTGGTATATTTCATAGATCCTGTTATAGGTTATACTGCGGGACCGCTGTATGAGATATTTGCGGCGCTGACACTGTATTATTCGTTCCTGAGCCTGGTCCTTACAGCCATCGTACACAAGAGGATGACTAAAGAGCAGCTTCTGACGATGCACGTGGTGTGGACGATAGTAATAGTGGGGGCGCTGGTGCGCCTGTTCATGCCGGAGCAGCTGATGGTGAGTCTCATCATGACTCTCTGCACCATCATAATCTTCATCAATCTGGAAAATCCGGATCTGTACTGGAATCGCATGACAGGTCTGTTCAACGACCTTTCATTCACGGAAGTAATCCAGAAGAGCATGTATTCCAATAAGCGCATATCGGTCATCTGCATAGGAATAAAGAATTACGACGAGTTCAAAATGTCATATGATTCTGTGGCGGTGAGCCTTCTGCGAAAGGAGATCGCCAAAGCCATGAATGACATCATGGACTGTCAGTCCATATACTATCTGGGACACGGACGGTTCGCCATCCTCTTTATCGGGGATGATGATCACCTGGGTGATGCGGAGATGGCCTATGACCGGTTCCGCAGGCCGTGGATCTTCGAAAGTGACAGGGGAAGGACCATCTCCGTGTATATCAACGCTTCGGTGGCATATCTGCCGGCATCTACCAATATCACATCCGGCGGTCAGCTCCGGGATGTCATAGCCAGCAAGCTGATGGATATGGCACGGCAGGATATCTCCGGACTCAAGATAATCGACGAAAAGGCGATGCAGAAGCAGATCTATATCTCCCGAGTGGAGGCCATCCTCGACAAGGCTCTGGAACTGGATAACATCGAGGTGTGGTACCAGCCGATCTACGACAGGAAAACCGGAAGGATCATCGCCGCGGAGGCACTTTCAAGACTGCATGACGATCAGCTGGGGTACATTCGACCGGATGTTTTCATACCTCTGGCTGAGATCACCGGCGCCATCACCATTCTGGGGAGCAGGGTTCTGGAAAAGACCTGTGATTTCATACGGAGACAGGGGCTTGCGGAAATGGGAATAGAATACATAGAGGTAAATCTGTCCCCTGCGCAGTGCAGAGATGAAAATCTCGCAGTCAAGATGCTGGAGGTCATAGAATCCCACGGCGTATCCCCTGGCATGATCAACCTGGAAGTCACCGAATCCACAGTGGAGGACATGAATCAGCTGAAGCAGCAGATCCGGATTCTTCACGATGCGGGAGTCGGATTCAGCCTTGACGATTACGGAGTGGGGTATTCCAATCTTGTGAAGATCTTTGCCCTTCCGTTCAGCCTGGTGAAGCTGGACAAGACTGTCGTCTGGTCGTATTTCAATAATGAAAATAAGATTCTGGAGGACCTTCTCGCCATGTTCCAGAAAAACGGCCTGCAGGTGGTTGCCGAGGGCGTGGAAACAGAGCTGATGGCGGAGAAGCTGAACGAACTGGGATGCGATTTCCAGCAGGGCTTCTGGTACTCAGAGGCACTGCCTGACAAGGATTTCGTCCGTTACGTCAGAGATTTCAACGGAAATGAAAAATAAGGAAATGTAGGAAAAAGAAGCCCGGAGCGGGTCGCAGATCAAGGCGGCCGGCTCCGGGTATTTTTATCGTATTGATGCCGGGAGCCCGGGGTACTTGCACGGGTCCGGCGCCGGCTCCCGGGTATCCTCTAGATAAAGTAGATCAGCATGTTTACGAGCCCCAGGATCAGACCGATCAGGGCTCCGAAGTTCACAACAGCATTGAGCTCGGTGCGCATGGTGGTCAGCACCAGCTCCTCCAGCTGCTCGTTGTCCATGGAGATGATGCTGTCAGCGGCGATGGACCCCATATCGAAGGCGCTTATCAGCTCGTAGGCCTTCTCGTCCACGAACTTGCGGTACAGGTCCTCTGCAATCTCCGGGATGTCGTATCCGGAGGACTCTATTCCATTGATGATCCTCTCCACCGGCATCTCCGCTATGTTGTGCATCTCGGAACGGACGATGGAGCCTATGATGCTGCGGCCGTTGGCTTCGATGTACTCGTTCACTGACTGTTCCACCATGGGACCGACCCCGGACAGCAGGGATTCCCCGAACATCTGCCCCAGGAAGGAGCCGCTCATCATGGAATTCACCTGGGCGGTCATGTAGTCGGACACGGTGCTGCCCAGATCCGCTTCCAGAAGCCGCTCGAAGGCCTTGTCGGCGATGACTGTCTCCAGTCTGTTCACTGCCACGTCAAAGCCGGTCTCGTCCGTATGGCGTGTTGCCAGCTGACGCACAGAGGTGGCCTGATCCTGTTTCATCTTTTCGGTGATCTCTGCGGCGGTCTCCC
This sequence comes from Clostridia bacterium, assembly GCA_024684465.1. Classification (GTDB taxonomy): domain Bacteria; phylum Bacillota; class Clostridia; order Peptostreptococcales; family Anaerovoracaceae; genus JAIKWW01. The sequence goes on from JAIKWW010000055.1 coordinate 7,566, forward strand.
TGACTTTGCCGAGCACCTCCGGGGAGAGGAGCCGCTTGCTGACTGCATCCCTGGTGAGGAGCTGTTCGTTCAGTACTTTGCCCACTGCCTTCGCCAGGCGTTCCTTGCCCTTGGGGATGACACCCGGGGTGAGGGGAACGTGGAATTTTCCTATGTAGAGGGGCTTTCTCGGGCGGAAGAGCATCTTGACGGCTATCCAGTTTGTGCAGTAGCCGATGATCGCGCCTATTACCGGCGCTGCTATGAGTTTTATGATCATTTTAAAATGTTTCCTTTCATTGTCAGTCTGTCCTGTCAGCCTCCGGCGGATCCGGAAATCCCTGCAGCGCATGAGGAAAACCATTCGGAGCATCTGGACATCACCACTATTTTAGCACAACGGGGAAAGATTCAGAATAGTGGATTAATCCCGTCGAAAAGGGTAAAATTATAATATGACCGAACGAAATATTGGGCTTACGGAATATTGGGAAAAGGAGGCTGCGCGGCGCGCGGGCACTGCGCGAAAGATTATGTACAGATTTGCGATATACGGAAAGGGCGGCATAGGCAAGTCCACTGTGACTGCGGCACTGGCTGTGGCATTTGCGGATATGGGGCTCAAGGTGATGCAGATAGGCTGCGATCCGAAGGCCGACTCCACGCTTTATCTCCACGGAGGTGAACGCATCGAAACTATGCTCAATGTGCTGAAGGAAAAGAGAGATGCCGCGGAGCTGGAGGATCTGGTACACGAGGGCTGCCGGGGGATCGTCTGCGCGGAGGCCGGAGGTCCCACACCGGGACTGGGCTGTGCGGGAAGAGGCATAGCTGCTGCTTTCGAGGCACTGGAGGAACGGGATGCTTTCGACATCATCCAGCCGGACGTGGTGCTCTACGACGTGCTGGGGGACGTGGTCTGCGGAGGCTTTGCCATGCCCATCAGAGAGGGCTATGCGGAGAAGGTCTACATAGTCACATCCGGAGAGAATATGGCTATCTACGCGGCGGCGAATATCGCCATGGCGGTTGAGAATTTCAAGAGCCGGGGCTATGCGGAAGTGGGCGGCATCATACTGAACCGCAGAAATGTGCCGGATGAACTTCAGAAGGTGGAGACGCTGGCTTCTGACATAGGCACTGCCATTGCGGCGGATCTGCCGAGGGACAATTCCATCGCCGAGGCGGAGATGCAGGGCCGCAGCGTCATGGAGGTGAGCCCGGACTGCGAGTATGCAAAGGCGGTGCGGAAGCTGGCTCAGCGGATGATCGATGACTGGGACAGGGAAAAGAGCGAGTAGCGAAAGCCTGCCCGGCGGGGCGGATGAAGGCCGGGCCGGGACGGAAAAGAGCGAGTAGCGGAAGCCTGCCCGGCGGGGCGGATGAAGGCCGGCCGGGACGGAAAACGGATAAATGTTGCTGTATGCGGGACGCAGGGAGCATTAATACGATGGATAACAAAGAATACCAACTGATAAAGGACGTGGACTACGAGTACGATGCGGACATCGGACTGGCCTACGCGTCGCCGGTGAGAGGCGTGTGGAATATCGTTCACATGGGGACGCTGATGCCCCAGGGGCACCAGATCTACGTCTGTCCGGTGAGCTGCCTCAGAGGCGTAGTGCTCACCACGGCTGAGATGGGGGCGATGGACAAGATGTCCACCATCAGCATCGGAGAGGACAACATCCTGGAGGGTGACATGGAGGAGCAGCTGTTTCTGGGGGCGGAGCGCGTCATAAACGAGCTGCCTGAGAGGCCCCGGATGATGATGATCTTCACCAGCTGCATACACCACTTTATGGCAGTGAACTATCGCAGGGTGTACAAGCTCCTTCAGGAGAAGTACCCGGATATCGACTTTGTGGACTGCTACATGGATCCGATCATGCGGCGAACCAGGCCTGTGGTGCCGGTGCTCTGGCGGCAGATGCACCGCTCTCTGAAAATGCGGGAGCCTGAGGAGCTTAGGGACGACCAGGTGAACTATCTGGGGAACTGTTTCCCACACGAGGAGTTCTGCGATCTGACCAACGTGCTGGCGGAGCGGGGCGTGAGGAAGATCGAGATAAACAGCTGCCGCACTTATGACGAGTTCCTGGAAGAATCCCGGTCGAAGGTGAACTTCGTGTTCCACAACACTGGGGTGAGAGCTGCGAAGGATCTGAAGGTGAGGCTGAAGCAGGAATGGATGCAGCTGAGGCCCGGATATACATACGACCAGTACGACGAGGATCTGTCAGCGGCCTGCCGAATGTGCGGAGTGGAGCCGCCTGCCGAGGAGTGGAGCCGGGAGCAGAGGAGACTCACGGAGGCGGCGGTGCAGGAAACCGCTGAGCTTCTGGGGGACACGCCGGTGAGCATAGATTACGCCGCGGTGGACAGACCGCTGGAGCTGGCGCTGTTTCTGCTGGATCACGGCTTCAATGTGGAGTCGGTGTTCGTGGAGACATTCATAGAATCTCAGGAAGTCTTCGACGCGCTCAAGGCTGCCCGTCCGGAATTGAAGGTCTATGCCACGGCGGGCTGGAACCTGCGCCGGATGGAACGGGGCCACGATGGGAAGGTGCTCTGCATCGGCCAGAAGTGCGCATATTTCCTGGATTCGGACTATTTTGTGAACATGGTGGAAAATGACGGACTCTACGGCTACAGCGGGACCCGCCGCCTCATGGAGATGATCCGGGAGGCGTACGAAGAGCCAAAGCCGATGAAGGAGCTGGTTCAGGTCAAAGGATTGGGGTGCTGCTGCTCATGAGGAAGGATTATCAGACACACGTTTTTACCAATACATATACGGCGGATGTCTCGGGAGTGTGCTCCGCCATGTACGAGCTGGGGGGCATGAGCGTGCTTCACGACCCCTCCGGCTGCAATTCCACTTATTCTACCCACGACGAGCCGCGCTGGTTCGACGGCAACAGCCTGATGTTCGTGTCGGGACTGGACGAGATGACCGCGGTGATGGGGGACGACACGGTGCTCATCAGGGATGTGGCCCGGGCTGCTGCGGACCTGAAGCCCCGGTTCATTACCCTGTGCGGCGCTTCGATTCCCCACATCATAGCCTTTGACTTCAGGGGCGTTGCCCATCTCATAGAAAAGGAAACGGGCATCCCGGTGCTCCCGGTGCCCACCGACGGTCTGAAGCTCTATACCAAGGGTGTAGGAATGGCTCTTACGGCGTGGATAAAACGCTTCGCGGATCCGGCCGTATGCGGGTGGGACAAGGCACACACGAGAAAGCCTGGGGAACTCACGGTGAACCTGATGGGCGTCACACCGCTGGATTTTTCTGTAAACGGAAACGCGGAAGCCCTGGTGAGGACCTTTGAGGAGGCCGGAATCCCTGTGAACTGCTGCATGGCCATGAATAACAGTTTCGAGCAGCTGCAGCAGGTGTACAGAGGCGCTGTGAATGTGGTGGTATCCTCCGCCGGCAGGCGCCCTGCCCATTTCATGGAAAAGACCACCGGCATGCCGAAGGTGGAGGGACTGCCTATAGGACCGGAGCAGACGGAGGCCCTGATACATGCCGTGAGAGAGGCTTTTGAGGACGGGGTGAGCAGGGTGACCTGGGAACGGGATCCTCAGGCGGACAGGTGGGAAATTCCCGAGGGAAACATCCTGGTCATCGGCGAAGAGATATTTGCCAGATCTCTGGCTTCGGCGATAAACAAGCTGCCGGAGACGGACCGGGGCGGCATGACCGCATACGGCATGTGGCCGGACGTGAATGAGGATATGTCGGAGGAACCTCTCATAAAAGCTGCAAAGGAAGCGGGCATGATCGTGGGGGATCCTCTGTTCAGGATCCTTCCGGGAAGCAAGGGCAAGCCTTTTGTGTCCATGCCCCACGAGGCATACTCCGGCAGGATAAACAGAAAAGATATGAAGTTGTTTGCCACTCCGGGTTTTCCGGTGGCAGAAATCATAAAAAATGCTTTAGTCTGAAGTTTTGATGAGTGAAGATGCTGCGGCTGGCTGGGCTGCGCTGCGGCGTGACTGAGGCTGCGCGCCGGCTGTGGTTGCTGGCGTGGGATGGCGGCCGGTCTGCGCTGCGGCTGATGACTGTGGCTGCTGGCATCTGAGAGATTTAAGGAGAAACGAAATGTCCGGAAAAGTATTATTTGTGGATTCCTGCGTTGGAAGAGAGGAATCCCGCACCTTGAGACTTGCAGAAGAGTATCTTAAGAAGCATCACGGTGACAGCGAAGTTGAAAGGATCCGGCTGGAAGAGGCTTCCATAGGTCCTCTTACCCTGGAAATGAGAGATTACCGGGATCTGGTGCTCGGCACGGGAGATCTGTACGATCCTATGTTCCGATACGCCCGTCAGTTCGCAGAGGCTGACGAGATCGTGATCGCTGCGCCTTACTGGGACCTGGGTTTTCCGGCAATCCTGAAATGCTATATCGAGCAGATCATGGTGACGGGGGTGACCTTCGAGTACACGCAGGACGGAATGCCATCGGGGCTGTGCAAAGCCCATAGTCTGACATATATCACCACTTCCGGAGGATACATTGAAGACAGGAATTTTGGATTCGATTACATCCGGGCGCTCTGCGGCATGTTCGGCATCGGAGACGTGCGCTGTTTCACTGCCGAGGGACTGGACATCGACGGAGCCGACGTGGAAAAGATCCTGGAGGAGAGCGCCGCAGCTTTCTAGCAGACAGGTCGGCGCCAAGCGGGGTTTGGTCAGATTTGCAGTGGTCACCGGGTGGCTACCGGACTGGCCGTCGTTTCTTCGGCCGAGTCTTTTACAGAAACTTCCGGTTGTGCTATAATAGCCGGGTGCCCGGCCGCAGGAAGCTGATATGCAGGGCATGGCTTTATTAATACAAATAACTGACCGGAGGTTGATATGAATTTTACACCGGATCCCGTAGCGATAACAATATTTGGGCTGGATATACGCTGGTACGCAGTTTTGATATGCACCGGCATGATGCTGGCTGTCTTTCTGATCCTTCGCAATGCTCCAAGGCATGGCATAAGCCCGGACGACATGCTGGACGTGGCGCTGGTCTGCCTGCCGTCGGCAATCGTTGGACTGAGGGTATGGTATGTGGCCTTCAACTGGGAAAACTACCACAGTTTGTACGACATACTGAATTTCCGGGCCGGGGGACTGGCCATACACGGGGGGCTGCTATTCGGCTTCGCCTCCGCATATATGGTGTGCAGGCACAAGAAGATCGACTTCATAAGCGGAGCGGATCTGGTGGTGCCGGGGATCGCACTGGGCCAGGCCATCGGAAGATGGGGCAACTTCTTCAACCAGGAAGCCTACGGCACGCCGACGGATCTGCCTTGGGCCATCACCATCGACGGAGTAAAGGTGCATCCTACATTTCTCTACGAGTCACTGTGGTGCCTGGCGCTTTTCATACTGCTGTCTTGGGTGGACAGACACAGAAAGTTCAACGGCGAGACGTTGAGCCTCTATCTGATGCTTTACTCTGTGGAGCGCTTTCTGGTGGAGCAGCTTCGGACAGACAGTCTTTTGGCGGGTCCTGCGGAACAGGTGCAGGCTTTGCAGCAGGCGGGCTTCGACCCCACAGGCATCGACGGAGTTCTCCATCTGGGGAGTTTTCTCATCTACCCTTTCCGAACGGCGCAGCTGGTGAGCCTTGCGGCAATCGCAGCCGGAGCGGTGCTCTTCCTGTTGTTTAAAAAGAGCCGCCCTCTCAGCGCTGAAGAAATGAAGGGCGACTCACACACCGACAGTCAGGACCAGTCCGGCAAAACGAACAGTTAATCCAGATCCCGGCCGGATCGAACGGGTATTGCCGATTCAGGCCGGATTGAGTGGGTATTGCTGACTCAGGCCGGATTGAGCGAATATTGCTGATCCCGGCCGGATCGAACGGGTATTGCCGATTCAGGCCGGATTGAACAGTATATCTCGATTCAGCCCGGGCTGAATGAATTATAGTGATCAGGCCGGCTTAAACGATTTCTCTCAATTCCGGCGGAATGCACAAATAATCCCGATTTCGCCGGAATTGAATCTTTTATCGCTTCGTTCTTTTTTACATTTCCAGGGCAGCATTTCAAGGCACCTATTTCTAAATATGAATTTCTGAGCACGCACTTTCGAGGATGCATTTCCAGATCTGCATTTCAAAGCATATATTTCCAAATCTGAATTTCCAAATCTGCAGAATTTTAGGATTATTGACAGTTCCAATGTACAGCCTTACTTGATTTTCGGTGAAATGGACACGAAATTTGTTTTTCACCGAAAATATAATTTGAATTGCATCAATTATCAAGCAAGATAATCCCAATAATGTTATAAAATTATATTTTTTACATTATCAGCAGCAAATTTTCATCCGGAAAATTCCATTATATTAAATAAATTTACATTAATGGAAATTACTGACTTCAACTTGGCAGCAGGAGTCGGTTATTTTTCGG
>JAIKWW010000056.1 GCA_024684465.1 Clostridia bacterium
GCCTTGTGTACTTCAAGCCTATGAAGGAGAAGGACAACGACCACGCTTACATCACAGATGTGGATGAATACAGAGAGATGTTCGAAGGCCTCAACAGCAGGTTCGAATCTCACGGATTTACAGTGGGGGATGCTTCAGTGATGAAGGTGTTCTTCGTGCCTCTGGCAGTTAAGATCCTTGTGGCGCTGGCTTCCGTGGCAGCTGCGGTAATCTGCTTCTGCGCAGTGTTCCCGGTGAGATCCGGAAAGTGGAAGTACGGACTTTTCGGAGCAGGCGCGGTGTGCGTGCTGGGAGCCTTCTTTGTGGCGCCGAATCTGGCAACTCTGATCACGGCGCTGGCAGTGTCCATCTTCGTGGCGTGCCTTGTAGTAATCTGGTTCATCAGGTACGCGGTGGAGTCCCGGGAGAAGCTGGCTCAGGACGCGCCGGTGGGCAAAATCCTGCCGCGAAGCATTATTGCTCTCATACTCACTACGCTGTTTTCGCTCTGCACGGCCTTTACGATGACCTCTGTTCTCTCAAGCACAAACTTCATGCTGGAACTGGACATCTTCAGGGGCGTCAAGTTCGCTCAGGTGGCAGTCATCGCCTTCTACATGCTGATGTTCTTCATCTACTACGCCTATCTCTGGGGCGACAAGAAGATCACAACTCTCACTGCGGGCGAGGTGAAGTCTGTCCTGAGAGCTAAGATCGAGGTCTGGGTCATCGGCCTTCTGGGCGTGATGGCCGTGATCGGATACATCTATCTGGCGAGAACCGGAAATGAGACTGATGTTGAGGCATCCAGCATCGAGCTGCTGATGCGCAACTTCCTTGAAAACTATCTCTACGCAAGACCGAGAACGAAGGAATTCCTCGCTGCGTTCCCTTGCGTGATGCTGTTCATATATGCCATGGTGCGCAGAAACAGTCTGCTTTCCTTCGTGTTCGGCACCGCGGCGGCCATCGGATTCACTTCCGTGGTCAACACCTTCATGCACATCCGTTCGCCGCTGGAACTGGGCGTTGCCAGAACAGGCTTCTCCCTGCTCTTCGGTCTGGTGATCGGCGTGATCTGCCTGCTCATCCTGGACGGGCTCTACAAGCTGGCAGGGAAGATTGGAAAGAATGTGGACGGCGAAGGCGGCGCGGAGGCTGCAGCTGCTGGAGAGGGCGGATCTGCAGATGCGTAGGATCGTAATATCCGGATATTACGGCTTCAACAACATCGGAGACGAGTCCATCCTCAAGGCAGTGGTGGGAAATCTCCGCAGCGGCGTGGAGGACATCGACATCATGGTGCTCTCCAACGACCCGGCGGCCACCGAGGCGCAGCTGGGCGTGAAGGCCGTGCACAGGATGAAGCCTTTTCAGATAATGAAGGCTCTTCTCTGGTGCGACCTGCTGGTGAGCGGCGGCGGAAGCCTGCTGCAGGATGTGACCAGCCGCAGGAGCGTGATCTATTATCTGATGATAATCAGGATGGCGCAGCTGCTGGGAAAGAAGGTCATAATCTACAGCCAGGGGATCGGGCCGATTAATTCCGAAAAGAACAGGCGCAGGACCATCCGGGTGCTGAAGCCGCTGAAATACATAATCGTCAGGGACGAGGCTTCCGCTGAATTTCTCAGAAAGAACGGGATACCGGCGGACCATGTGTACGTGACAGCGGATCCGGTGCTGAAGCTGAAGAATCCGGGGCTGGAGACGGGCAGACAGATCCTTGCCGAGGCAGGGCTGGACGTGAATGGGGACACTCCGGTGGTTGGCTTTGCCATCAAGGGAACCGACGACACGGAGCTGAAGCAGGAGATGGCCAACGCCGCCATGATGATGCATGAAAAGTACGGCGTGCGCATCGTGCTGATCCCGTTCCACTACACTGAGGACAGTCCGGTGACCAGACAGCTTTCCGGCTGCCTGGGGGACATGGCAGTGGCTCTGGACCGCAAGTTCAGCACTGAGGAGATGATGTCCGTCATCGGAAACATGGACTACATCGTGGGCGTGAGGCTGCACTCGCTGATACACGCTGCCACCATGGGCGTTCCCATGATAGGCGTGTCTTACGATCCGAAGATAAACCAGTTCATGAAGGGCCTGGGACTCAAGGCTCTGAGCTCGATCTACGATTTTGAGGCAGAGTTCCTGGTGGAGGAATTTGAACGGATCATGAACAACAGAGAGTCCTATATAGAGAAGATAAATGCCGGAAGAGAGAAGCTCAGCAAGACTCTGAGCCTCAATGAGGAACTCATAAACCGGCTTTTGGATGAATGATATTGACAGAAGAGGAATTGTCTATGACAGATAACGAGAGAATTGAGATCCTGGGAGTGCCGGTGGACTTCATCGACAGAGACAGGGCCATAGAAAAATTTAAGAGATCTTTTCCGGAGCCGGGTGTGACCATGATCGTGACGCCGAATTCCGAGATCGTGCAGAGGGCTTCAAAGGAGCCGGAACTCTGCAGCCTTATCGGAAAGGCGGACATCATCATTCCCGACGGCATCGGTCTGGTCTACGCTTCAAAGATCATCGGCCGTCCGCTGAAGGAAAGGGTGACGGGCATCGATTTTCTCGAGACCATCGTGGCGTACCTGGAGAAGAACGGCAAGTCCATCTACTTCTTCGGCAGCAAGCCGGGAGTGGCGGAGATGGCGGCGGAGAATATCAGGAAGAAGTATCCGCGGCTGATCGTGGCGGGATGTCACGACGGCTACTTCAAGCCTGAGGAGGAGCAGGGCATCGTGGAGGAGATCAACGCCAGCGGCGCGGACTTCCTGTGCGTGGCTCTGGGAGCTCCGAAGCAGGAGAAGTTCATCTACGATCACAGAGATGAGCTGAAGGTTCACGGCGCCATCGGCGTGGGCGGAAGCCTTGACGTATGGGCGGGCACTCTTAAAAGGGCGCCTGAGTTCTACCAGAAGCACGGTCTGGAGTGGCTGTACCGTCTGATCCAGGAACCTGCCAGGATCAAGCGCATGTCGGCTCTGCCTGTGTTCATGATCAGAGTCATCGCCGGCGGCAGGAGGAAATAGCCCGGAGGGCCGGGATCATTACTGCGAAAGGCCTGAGCTGTAACAGACAAATAGTGTTGAAATTCAACCGGATTCGGGATTTTTCCCGGGTCCGGTTTTTATTTGTCACAGCCGGCCGGAACGTGGAAAGACGTAAAGGGGTGACGTGTTTTTTTGAGGAGGGAATTCCTGTGTGACTATTGACTGGAAAAACATAATTGTGCTATCC
>JAIKWW010000064.1 GCA_024684465.1 Clostridia bacterium
CACTGAAGAGTTCACAGCGTACATGGACATGTGGTCGCCGTTGTAGGTTGCCCAGCCCAGTGCAAGCTCCGAGAGGTCGCCGGTACCCACTACGATTCCTCCGATCTTGTTGCTCATATCCATCAGCACCTGGGTGCGCTCCCTCGCCTGGCAATTCTCGAAAGTCACGTCGAACACCTGCGGATCCTGTCCGATATCCTTGAAATGCTGATTCACCGCTTCCCTGATTGGTATCTCGTGGAAATCCGCCCCCAGTTCCCTGATGAGAGTGCATGCGTTCCGGTAAGTCCGGTCCGTGGTACCGAAGCAAGGCATGGTTATGGCACAGATGCCCTTGCGGTCCAGACCCAGCAGGTCAAAAGCCCTGACAGTTACCAGCAGCGCCAGTGTGGAGTCCAGGCCTCCGGAGATGCCGATGACCGCTCTCTTCGCTCCGATGTGTCTGAGCCTCCTTGCGAGTCCGTGGGACTGGATGTTCAGAATCTCCTGGCAGCGCTCCTCCCTCTCGGCAGCATTTCCCGGAACGAAAGGAGCCGCCGGGTAGCTGCGGGTCAGCGTCGTCTCTTCTTTCTCCAGCTCGAATTCACTTTCTATGTACATCGACTCCGGAGATGCTCCCATTCTCACATCGTGATCCTCACCGTCCGGATAAGTGCTCATGCGGCGTCTCTCGTACTCCAGCCTCTCCACATCTATCTCAGCTGTGATGAACCCGTTTTCGAAACGCCCGGATTCACTGAGCACAGCGCCGTACTCCGCTATGATGTCATGGCCTCCAAACACCAGATCCGTGGTGGATTCGCCGATGCCGGCGGAGGCGTAGATGTATCCTGTGATAGCCGTAGCGGATTCCATCTTGACCAGATCTCTGCGGTAGCCCGCTTTTCCTATGATGTCGTTGCTTGCTGACAGATTCGCTATGAGAGTGGCCCCGTGGATAGCGTGCTCCACTCCCGGAGAGTGGGGACCCCACAAGTCCTCGCAGATCTCAACACCCAGAGCCAGCCCCGGCATACTGCTGCAGCGGAAGATCTGATTTGCTCCAAACATGACAGTGTGCCCGTCCCAGAGGATGTCCGTAACAGCCCCGTGTCCCCGGGTAAACTGGCGTCCCTCGTAAAACTCGTTGTACATCGGTATGTTCTGCTTCGGCACAAACCCCAGGATGTTCCCTCTGTTCAGCACCGCAGCCACGTTGTACAGCTTGCCCCGGACACTCACCGGAAGCCCCACCAGAATGAGCGCGTCCACGTCTGCAGTATCAATGATGATACGCCTGAGCTGTTCCTTCGCGGAATCTATCAGCTTTCTCTGCAGAAACAGATCCCTGCAGCTGTATCCCGTGATGCAGAGTTCCGGGAACACCATCACCTTCACCCCTGCAGCCTTCATCTCCCCGATCATCTCGAGGATCCTTTCTGTATTGTACTCGCAGTCAGCCACCTTCAGATCCGGCGTACCTGCTGCCACCTTTATATATCCGTATTTCAATTTAATTCTCCCTGTATATCTTCATGTCTTCCCCGATCCGAACCCCCGGACCTGCCGGAGCGGGCATCTGCTACTGTATTATGCCCTGAAGCTGATCGTTGAACCTGTAACCCGCACCCCAGACCGTCTGTATGTACCGGGGGTTGGAAGTGTCAGTTTCCAGCTTGTCCCTGAGCCTGTTTATATGAACCATGACGGTGGCCGTGTCCCCCGCGGAATCCAGTCCCCAGATGCGCTCGAACAGAGTGTCTCTGGAGAAGACGATCCCCGGATTTGAAGCCAGGAACAGCAGCAGCTCGAACTCCTTGTTCTTCAGTTCCACTTCCCTGTCCCCCACCAGGACCCTGCGAAACGGCACCAGTATCTTGAGATCACCTGCCCGGATCACCTCCGTGCTCTTCTCCTGACCCTTTTCAGATGCCGCCTGAGCTGCAGCTCCGGACTCAGCTCCGGCCCGGGCCAGCAGTCTCTCGTGTATCCGGAGATGAGCCTTCACCCTTGCCACCAGCTCCACCGGATCGAAGGGCTTTACGACATAATCGTCGGCGCCCAGGCCCAGGCCCCGCACTATGTCCGCCCCGGCATCACGCACCGACACGAAGATCACCGGAACGTCGCTGTTCTTCCGGATCTCCCTGCAGATGTCAAATCCGCTCATCCCGGGCAGAGTCACCTCCAGCAGAATCAGGTCATAGTTTTCTCCCGCCAGTCTGAGGCCTTCGTTTCCGTCCCGGCAGATATCTGCCTTGAATCCCTCAGCCTCCAGGAAGTCCCGCTCAAGCTCCGCAGTCTGCCTGTCATCTTCGATTATCAGAATCTTCTTCAAGCCCTTCTCCCTCCGTCATTTTCTGTACTGCACTCTATTATACCAAAATACCGCGCAGGTTTCCCCCATTACTGCTTCTAAAAAAATGACGACCGCCCCTCCGGGCCCGCCAGATTCAACGTCTGTCACTAATATTCCGTCCTGTGATAATTCAAAATAAAAAAACAAAAATAATGCGGGGCGGCGGAAAACATCACATCTCCCGCCGCCCCGCAGCTTTCCGTGCCCGGCCGATCCCCCGGGGAAATCTCCCCGCAGGATCCTGCCGCAGCAACAGTCATTATTACTATAAAACGATTACCTTTTATAAACGTGTTTACTGATCGGACACGTCTACTTCTTTACCACCATGAGGTCGATCAGACGCTCGATCATGGCAGCTACTTCGGCTCTTGTAGCGTTGCCGGACGGATCCAGCGAGCCGTCTGCTCTGCCGTTCATGATGCCTGTGACAGTCGCCCAGCGGACTGCGTCCTGAGCCCACGGGGAAACTGAAGCAGCGTCTTCGTACTTCTCCAGGGAACCCATGGCAGAAACGTCCATGCCTGCGTACTTTGCGTATCTGTAGAGCATGGCAGCCAGCTGTTCTCTGGTCAGAAGCTCATCCGGGCAGAACTCGTCAGCGCCAAGGCCCTTGACGATTCCGGCTTCTGCGGCCCATGCCACGCCTTCAGTGTACCAGAGGCCCTCTGCGACGTCTGCAAATGTAACCTTCACATCCTTGTTCTCAGGCTGTTCCAGTCTGAAGAGCATCGTGGCCAGCATCGCTCTGGAGGTATTCTCGTTCGGAGCGAAGTTGTCCGCGTCGACGCCCGTGAGGATGCCGTGGCTTGCAACAAATGCCACAGCGCCCTTGAACCAGTCGCTATCCTTTACATCCTTGAAGTTCTTCTTGTTGTCGATCATGATGATCTTTTCGCCGTCGCCAAGGGCAGTGTAGATCTCCGCGCCGATGACGATGGACTTAGGGATGATGCGGTAAGCACCTGACTTGTCTGCAACTGCCGCAACCTTGTCATTTGCGATCAGCGGCATGTCGTGAGCAGGTACTCCCGGCTCGTCGATAATCGTAACAGGTTCTGTGGACGGATTCGTCTGGGAGCTGCTTCCACCGTTTCCGGAAGGAGCACTGCTTCCGCCGCCGGATGACGAACCGCCGCCGCCACCGCCGCCGGAACCACCGGAGCCGCCGGAGCCGCCGTTTGATTTTGCGTTAACCGTGACGATGATCACAACCTGCAGGTTGTTGTTATTTGTGATGCCCTCAGGAAGCTTGAGTGTTCCTGTGAACATGTAGTCTCCCGCAGCTGATGCGTTATAGACGCTGCAGGACCATGTAACCGGAATGTCGGTCTTCTGACCGTTCTCCAGGGTAACTGCCACTGTTGCAGGGAGACCCAGAGCGGACTGAGCTGTGCCGTTTGCCACGGTCTTTGCGGCAGGTGCGGCGATCTCAGCGATATTGCCCTTTACATCAACCGGTTCCGGATCTGTCGGATCGACAGGACCCGGCGGGTTCGGAGTCTCATTCTCTTCTACAGTCACTTCGACATACGCCTTCTTATCTGAAGGATTTTCGATTCCCTCCGGGAGTACCAGTTCACCTACAAATGTGTATATGCCCTCGGAATCCGCGTCGAAGTCGTCGCAGCTCCAGGTTACGCCCATCTGAACTTTCCGCTTGTTGTCGAGAGTTACCTCCACCTTTTCAGGCAGTCCCAGTTCGGATTTCTCCGTTCCTGCAGCCACCTTTATCGCCTTCTGAAGGGCAACTGATACCACGTTGAGAGTCTTCACTTCCGTTCCGGCGATCAGAACTCTGTCGCCAACAAGTTCGAAGTCCATATAACCCTTGTCCAGAAGGTCTTCGTTATCGGTGAGCAGATTCTCGCCGAAGAAAGCTTCCGCAGCTCTGATGCTGCTGTTTCTGTTGCCGCTGTTCATAGTTTCGGCAAACTCATCGCTTGCCAGAACACCTGCGGACTTTCCGTACACATTCGTCAGATCCGCTGCCTCAGCGTCCGCAGAAGCTGTACCCACAACTCTGCGCTGTTCTATCTTGTCCTCTTCAGGATCACCTGCCATATCCACGCTGTCGACTACCTGGTTGGCATCGATGTCGTAGTAGCAGTTGTAGAAGGCATTAATGTTTGAGGCGCTGCCCGCAAGCATACCAACAGCAGTTGTCGGGTGCGTGTCTCTGTTAACGATGTTGTTGCCGCGGGTGCTGCTCATCGTGTAGCAGTTGTAGACCATACCGTCAGTATCGCCCACTATGCCGCCTACATGGATGTCCGCGTCACCTGCGGATACAGCGCTGAGTCCGAAAGATGCGCAGTTTACGATGAGACTGTTTTCAGCCTGCTTTCCTGCGATTCCGCCCACAGCGAACTGCTCTTCAGCATCCATATCCAGCGTTCCCGCGGAGATGCCCACATCTGACCAGCTGTTTGCGATCATACTGCCTGCATCCATTCTTCCGGCAATTCCGCCTTCGTGGTAAGCCTTGATTCCGTATCCTTCAGTGGAGATGTTGTTGTCAGTACCGCCGGATACCGTGCAGTGGTCGATCAGAGCATTTCTGCCGAGAACGCCTGCGATTCCGCCTATTGCTGCGATTTCGCCCTCTTCACTGTATACATTGCGGAACTTGTTGATGCTAACGTTGAGATTCTTGACAACGCCGCCGTTATCGATCACGCCGAACACACCTGCAACGCAGTGGCTTGCAGTTCCGTCAACGCTGTTTCCGCACTCCAGATTGCTGATCATGTAGCCGTTTCCGTCAAACACACCTCTGAAGCCCGTATTTCTGCCGTGATCGGAGAATCCGACCGGAACCCACTCAGCTCCTGCCGCATCGATATTTGCGCCCAGAGCCACGTACAGTCCCTCGTAATCATTTCCTTCATTAACATCTTCTGCAAATGCCCTCATCTGATCCATGTCAGCGATCAGGTAAGGATTCTTCTTTGAACCGTCGCCGTCCGCAAAGATTCCGGAGTCCGTCTCCTTTGCATTTTCAAGAGCGGACAGGACAGCCTGCTGGATAGCCTTGCTGCTGACTGTCGCACCTGTCTCTGTATCCACAGCTTCGATCTCTTCATTGCTGCCCAGGCCGATCAGCTCCTCCAGATAGTCCAGTGCGATCTCCCAGAAGCTTTCAGTCTCCTGCTGTTCGGTCACTTCGATGTTCGCGATCTTACCGTCAGTAACAGTCACCACTACGTGGATCATGCCCTTCTTGCCCTTTGCGGAGCCCTCGTAAGTGCCGTCCTTGTAGGTTCCCTCAGTTTCCACAGGATCCTTGTCAAATGCAGCAGTTACAGTTACATTCTTTGCCGGCATCACGAACTTGTTGTCCACAACAGGTTCGTCATTTGCCTTGAGAGAGCCTTCTCTCAGGCTGTACCCCTGATCAGGTTTAACTGTCAGAACTACCGTCTCACCTGCCGCTGCGATGGACGGTTTAGCGGAGATCGTGCCGCCTGTCAGGCTGCCGATCTTTACGGCGTACTTTTCCTTAGGAGCATCCCCTGCCTTTGTCAGAGTCACATTGTCCACTGCCGCAGTTCCGTTTCTCCTGTCGGAGGATTCAAATACAAATGCGAATCGTGCTCCTTCAGTGCAGAATGCAGCAGGAATGTCGATGCTGCCAAGTCCTGTAACAGCAGTCTCTGTGGAGACTTCGTCGTCGCTGAGTTCTTTTATGTTGTCCTTTGCGTTCCAGATCTCAGTCCAGTTCTGACCCTTGTCATTTGTAGCCTTGACGGACAGCTTGACAGAACCGCTGAAGAGCTCTGCATAAGTTCCTCCGAAGTCAAATGTCATCTTCATGTTGTCAGACATCTTTATCTCAGGGAGCATGAGCTTTTCGTTCTGCTGCTGCTTGAACATCACGTTCTGGCTGCAGATCATTACCTTTGAGTCGTTGAGTGCGCTGAATCTTCCGGATGTCCAGCTCTCGTAGTTGTAGTCGTGGCTCGGGCCTTCGATGCTCCAGCCGTCAGCCAGACCGTCTCCGTTGAAGTCCTCGTGGATGCTGTCAGGAAGTTCTTCGCTCTTCTTCGCAAAGACAGCTTCGATGGTGTGCGCGCTGGTCACATTCTTAAACTCGTAAGAATCCTGCGGACCCACAGAAACGTTGTCCACAAGGACGTCACTGATCTCATATCCTTCTCCCGGAGTGATATTGAACAGGATATCCGCGCCCTTCGTCACCTTCTGAGTTCCGTAAGGTGTGATAGTTCCGCCGATGCCTGCAGATGCAGTGATATCGAACTTTTCTTCAGTGCTGCCGGAAGAGGAGCCGCCCGCTGCAGTTACCTTGATATTGTCAAAGTACGCTGGGCCTGTGTTCTGAGCATATGCCTTCTTCTCATACCTGAAGGCCAGCAGTGTGGAGCTGCTCTGCATGGAGGCAGGCAGTTGGAGAGTCTGATCTGTAGTGCCCACTGAGGAGTATATTACTCCATCCTTCATCTCATCCAGATGTTCCTTTGCATTCCAGAGAGTTGTCCAGGTGGTGCCGCCGTCTGTTGAACCTACAAGTGTCGCGGTGAATTTGCCATCTCTGACAACGTATCTGGATGCAGTAAACTGGAAGTTGATGGTAGCAGTCTTGTCGCTCAGATCCATGGCCGGCATGATCAGGAACTCATCCTGCTTTGCTCCGCCACTCTTTCCGGTGAACTCTTCAGCTCCCGCGGTATTGCCTGCGGACCAGCCCCAGTCGTCGTCACCACTGTAATAGTCGTCGGAGCAGCATGCCATCCAGTATCCAAAGTATTTCTTGATAGTCCATGAGTATGAAGAATTTGTCTTCTTCAGCGTCCAACCCTGTGGGAGCACGGTGGACTGGGATGCTCCCGGATACAGTTCTTCGTACTCGTCGAAGTTTTCATCAACCAGTTGAGAAGATGCTCCGGTTCCGCCGAAGGTTACATCGATGGTGTGATCCTCCCGGACGTCCTCGAAGGTGTATGAGCGGACAGGTCCCACAGATTCGCCGTCAACCAGTACGTCCTCCACGAAGTGTCCCTCGTCAGGAGTGATAGTGAAAGTTCTGCTCTTTCCGTCGTTGATGCTCACCTTGCCGGAAGGATTGATGCTGCCGCCCTCTCCTGCTGTCGCAGTGATGGAGTGGATGGTATCCGGATCGTCCACATAGACTGTCACGTTGTCGATGGCAGATGTGGCTCCGTCATTTGCCTCATAGACAAAGGCAAACTTTACATTCTCGCAGTCCTGATACTTCTCAGGGATCGTAACCTTTGCCTGAACCTTGTCCCAGGCGTCGAACTCCTTGGCAACGTTCCAGAGCTGCCAGATGTCCTCCCAGTTCTCACCGTTATCAGATGAGATCTTAACCTTTATGTTGTGACGGTGGATCTGCACTCCGTAATAGTAGTTGGAGTAGAAGTCAAAGATCATCTTCGACTGTTCGCTCTGTTCCTTCAGATTTACGGAAGGGCTGATGAGCCACTCATCCTGAGGAGACTTGGAAAACTCTACTTCTGCCACCCTTGAGCCGTATCCGTTGCTCAGGTTCTTCCACGTCTTGGAATTGCTGGATTTCAGTGTCCAGCCTGCAGCCTCGAAGGTATCCTTTTCAAAGTCTTCCTTGAAAACGGTCTTGGTAGGAACGATGATCTCTGAATCGTCAACGTTGCCCTCTGCTTTGACCTTGTATTCCTTTCTGTTGCCTGCGTAGTCGTTTACAACGATCGTCAGGTTCTCACCGAAACCGGTGACATTGTACTCCACAGATGTGGTCTTTCCCGGCTCAGTCTCAGCCAGTGCGTAGCTTGCCAGCTGCTTGTCACCTGAACCGTTTGCGATGCAGACATTGGAAACGTACTGATTGTCAGTGACGTCCATGTCGACGAAGAACGCACCGTTTTCTTCTCTTACTGTTATGTCTCCCACAACGGAAGGCTCTTCAGTGTCGATAGTAACAGGGAACGACCAGCTCAGGCACTCGTTGTCTGCAGCGTGCTTGTCGTAAGCAGGCTCGGCTGTCACCGTAACTGTTGCTCTGGTACCGTTAGGCAGGGTCCTGTTATCATTGCCCGTACCGAACCACGGTGTCATCTTGGAATCGTCGTTTACACCCGCAGGGACGATCCGGTAGCTGGATGCACTGTACACGGATTTCACGATGTAGTTGCAGTCCTGAGTGTAGTAAACTGTGCCATCCTCGCCGGTGATGGTGTAGGTCAGCTTCTTTACATTTCTCAGGAGTCCTGTGTAGAGGATGTCCAGCGCATCGTTGTAATCGTCGCCGTTAGGCGAGATGGCGTTTCTGTCTGCCAGATAAGGTACGCCCTTGTGGTAAGGGTTGTCTCCGAGATAATTGGAGATGGTTCCTTCAAGGGAGCTGGTGCCTGCGGTGTTGGTGTACTGGGTAGCCCAGTTTGGCTCATCGTTGAGGGTGTTCCAGTAATATCCTCTGTCGATGACAGAAGCTCTGGTCCAGTCTCCGTAGAAGCCCATGTAAGGAACGGACAGAGTCACCTCTCCCGGCGCTTTGAGTGTCACGAAACCTTCCACGAACATGCCGTTTTCGAAGTGTTCGTCCAGATAAGCCTTATCTGCTGCAGAGAGAACGGCTTCAGCATTTACTGTTACCGAGCTGCCTGCAGGGACAGTGATGGTGTTGCCACCTGAAACTTTCACTTCTCCGGAGAGAGCGTACGGTCTCTCGGTGGTCTGCCATACATCTTTGCCCTTATAGCTCTTGGTCACCTCGGCTCCGTCTGTCTGGATGTTTCCGGAAACCGTGTAAGTCACATCCCTGTCGGAGATGTTGTTCACCTTGAACTTGAGCTGGTACACGCCTGTCTTCGAAACATCGTCACCCAGTTCGATCTTAGGCATGATCTGTCCCGGAACCGTGATGTAGCCCCGTGTGTTAACCGCGCTGTCCACATTCACGCTGCCTGCGCCCTGTTTTCTCGGAGAGTACGGGGTTCCGTTGGTCTCTCTCACCACGTCCGCAGTGCTCATGAGCAGAGACTGTACCAGATGTCTCTCCTCAGCATTTGTGGAAACCAGGCCGGACAGCTTGTGCTCCACATATTCCTTTGTGGCAGCCATAGCACCTGCCACATAAGGCGCGGCCATGGAGGTTCCGCTCTTAGTGCTGTAGGAGTTGTTGGTTACAGATGATTTGATATTCGCTCCCGGAGCTGTGATCTCAGGCTTCAGCGTGAGCTCGGGGGTAACGCCCCAGGATGAGAAATCCGACATCTGACCGGAGGTAGGACTGTCGATCTCGCCCTTAGTAGCTGAAACCACCAGCTTTGCGCCGCCGGAGCCCTTTCCTGCCAGATATTCTCCGTCGTTCTGGGAGATGAATGCGCAAGGGAAGTCATACTGATCAAGCTGCATGTAGAGCATGCCCGGCTCGTTGTTGTAGACCACCATACCGGCTGCTCCCGCCTTCTTTGCCGCATTCTTCTTCGTATCGTAGCTGATGTTGCCTCTGGACACCAGGGCGATCTTTCCGGTCACGTCGAGGCCCTCATAGTCCGCCTCGTTTCCGAAATTCGGGATCACTGCGTAATCGAGATTCTTCCCTGCCAGTGACTTGAAGTGTACGACGCCCGCTCCGTCCTCCACAAGTTCAGGGTCTTCTGTGGAGTCGTTGAAGGCGATCTTTCTCGTTCCGTCAGCTGTCATGTACAGAGACTGGATCGTATTTTCCAGATCAAGGCTGGCAACGGCCATGCTGCTGCTGTAACTGCCCGGTTCAGCTGCTGTGCCGTAGTCAGGATTGATGGTGAGGGCGTGGCCCTTGCCCAGATTGTTGCCGTAACCCGCACTGTACTCGTTTCCTGCCGCAACAGAGAGCATCACGCCCGCCTTTTCGACATTCTCGTATACAGTCCTGACGCCCTCGTCAAAATCTGTGGTGGCAAATCCGGAAGTGGATCCGAGACTCATATTGATGACATCTGCATCCAGTGCCATAGCGTCATCTATCGCGGAAAGGATGCTGTCCCAGGTAGCTCCGCCGGAGTCGTCCGAGCTGAAGACCTTCATGATCATCAGCTGGGATTCCGGCGCCACGCCGCCTACGCCGGCTTCAAGTCCCGGAGTCGCCGATGCGATGCCGGCAACATGCGTTCCGTGATCTCCCGCATTTCCAGGATTGACGTCAAAATCCCTGTCCGCGTAGTCGAACTTGAACGGGATCTTTGCGCTGTAATAGAGCTGATCCGCAGAAACGCCGCCGGTCTTCAGCTGCTCCGCGTGGAGATCTGATTTCTGCAGCGCGGAAGCCACGTCGTCCTTGGACATGGAAGCGTTGGCCGGAGTCTTTCTGAAAGCCTCGTGGCTCACTTCGAGACCTGAATCGATGATGGCGATCTTCATACCTTCGCCGGTATATCCTGATGTATTCTCAAGGCCGCCAAGGGCAGACATGGTGCTTGGCATGTCCGGGGCGATCTTGAATGTAGGTGCAACATACGCAAGTTCAACCTGCGGAAGCTGCTGGATTTCTTCCAGCTTTCCGTAAGGAACCACTGCTGCAAATCCATTGATTACATTTGTATATGTCTCAACGACTTCAAGCTTATCGCCGTCGAGTATGTCTCTGCTGATCTCTTTCTGAACAGCTTTGGGTGATGAGCTGTCCGAGCCGAAGACGCTCAGCAGTGACCCGCCTCCCTTTTCAGGAGACAGATGGATGATAACTGTTACTTCTTCATCGTCGTCATAGACTTCGTCCGGCTGCAGTTTGTCGAGGCCGGACTGCATCACCTCGGGATTCCTCGTAAAGTCCGAGGCCCAGGGTGGATCCTGTGACGGTTCTGTCGTTCCGAAGGCGGGTACGCAGGATGTACTCACCATCGCAGCGGTCAGAAACAAGGATAATAGCTTTTTCATAATTTCGTTCTTCTCTCTTCTCTTAAAAACCAGAATTAACTTTCTTAAACAGGGGCGAATCAGAAGGACGGATCCCAAACATACAAATGTCTAATTGGAGTTAAATTAATCTAACCGGGCGGTAAAAAAAATAGCTCCGGATAAAGCCGGTGACAAAACGCCGATCCGGTATATTTGATATGCTTACCCTGTGGTAACCTGCCCATCCCGAAGTTCACCACCTTTAACCTATCATATTCCGATTACAAAATCCACACATAAGCAGATTTTCATTTTCTTAAGGTTTGTTAAGAATTAAAGAAACCTGTTCCGGTTCTGCCGGAAACAGGCTCCCTCAGATGACAGGTATATACTTTTTCCGCTGCAGGTCGTTCCGGGCTCTCGCATCACAGAGATTTCAGCATTAATACTTCCTCCGCCGACAGCCTCCGGTAGCTCCCGGTCCCCAGTGCGGAGTCCAGCTTCAGCGGGCCCATGGACAGACGCTTGAGATATGTGACCTCCTTGCCCACCGCCAGGAACATGCGCTTCACCTGGTGGAACTTACCTTCCCTGACCGTCACCTCGGCCTCCGACACTGCCCCCGCGGACAATATCCTGAGTTCCGCCGGCATGGCAGTCAGAGTCTCGTCCACCTCCAGGCCCGCTCTGAAAAGTTCCACGTCACGTCCCGTGAGCTCCCCTGTGACCCGCGCAAAGTACACCTTGTCCACGTGGTGCTTCGGTGACAGCAGTCTGTGAGCCAGAGCGCCGTCATTGGTGATCAGCAGCAGGCCCTCGGTATCCCTGTCCAGCCTGCCCACGGGAAACAGATCCCGGCGCCTCTGCTCCGGAAGCAGATCCAGCACCGTTTCCTGCCTGGGATCCTCCGTTGCCGATATAACTCCAGCAGGCTTGTTGAGCATGTAGTAGACATACTCTTCATAGGCAACGGCTTTCCCGTTGACAGTCACCTCAGCACCCTCAGTCACTCCCCGTCCCGGATTCTTTTCCACAGCCCCGTCGACGGAAACAACGCCGCCCTTTATCATCTTCCTGCACTCGCTTCTGGTGGCCACTCCCATGTCCGCCAGGTACTTGTCAAGCCGCATACTCCTTCTCCTCATCTTATCGCGGGCTTCCACTCACGGTTTCTCCCGCAGTAATCTTTACTCCTCAGGTTAGACTTATCGTACTTAAAGAAAAATAATTTCACCGAATTGTCTTTTATCGAAATAAATCTCGCGAAATTAGGTTTATTTTCGTAATTATGTTATAATCATAGCACTAAAATTGTGGCTTTTATACTGCTGCTGCATTTTTAGTTCTTTCCTTATTATTACTATGAGGAAGAAACTGTTTGATCAAACACAGATTATGACCTGAGCCTGCTTCCCTGTGCCTGAGCGCGCAGATGCGGAGAACGGTCGGACCGGCCGCCGGGTGCGGCTGTTAAAGCAGATATGTTTTTTGAAAAGTCTGTTTTAAAGGAGGTAATTATGAGTCAGATTTTTCTCGCTGACGGAAAACGCAACGATGCAAAAATCGCAAGTATGCTGAAACAATTCAGCTCAACAGTTATGGTCACGCCGCCGGGAACCTGTCCCCTTACGGTTCAGCTCTCCCTGCTGGAAACTTCCATGCGCCAGACCTGCGGGAAGTGCGTGCCATGTCGCGACGGTCTGCCTCAGCTTGCCGAAATGCTGAAAAAAGTCATTGACGGCAACGCTGACGAATCCACGCTTGAGGAGATGCGCTTCATTGCCGGGACCATCAACCGGTCATCGGACTGCGCCATCGGCTATCGCACCGCCGCAGAATTCCTGAAAAGTCTCGACACTTTCAGGAATGAATACGAAAGTCACATAAAGGAACACGTCTGTCTCAGCGAAGAACAGAAGGTTCCATGCATCAATCTGTGTCCTGCGCACGTGGACATCCCGGGCTACATCGCCCTTGTGGGAGAAGAGGACTACGCAGGCGCCATCAATCTGATAAGAAAAGATAATCCGCTGCCGACGGCATGCGCCATGATCTGCGAGCACCCTTGCGAGGAGCGCTGCCGCAGAACTCTCATCGACGCGCCGCTGAACATCCGCGGACTTAAGAAATATGCGGTTGACCGGGTCGCAGCAGACAAGGTCTCCGTACCTGCTCCCAACACTGCCACAGGCAGGCACATCGCCATTATCGGCGGCGGTCCTGCAGGCCTGACTGCAGCTTATTTCCTGGGGCAGATGGGCCACAAGGTCACTATATACGAAAGTCATGACAAGCTGGGCGGCATGCTCCGCTACGGCATTCCGAACTACCGCTTCCCTAAGGAGCGCCTGGACGAGGATATCAGAGCGATCCTCTCCGCAGGGGACATCGACGTGGTGTACAACGCGAAGATCGACAGCGCCGCTGCCATCAGCGAGATCAGAGACAGCCACGACGCTCTCTTCGTTGCCATCGGCGCCCAGAAGGGCAAGTCCCTTCGTCTCGACAACGTGGACGCCAACGGGGTTACTTCCGCAGTTGAGATGCTGGACCGCATCGGAAACGGAGATATCCCTGATTATAAGGGAAAGACAGTTGCAGTCATCGGCGGTGGCAATGTAGCCATGGACGCTGCCAGATCCGCACTCCGCTGCGGAGCATCTGACGTTCGCGTGGTCTACAGACGCCGTAAAGATGACATGACGGCGCTGGTCACTGAGATTGAGTCCGCCATGGAGGAAGGCATCGACTTCATGACTCTCCAGGCTCCGAAGTCAGTGGAAGTTGATGAAAACGGCAATGTAACCGCACTCATCGTACAGCCTCAGATGATCGGTCCTTACGACAAGGCCGGCCGTCCGAGCCCTGTGAACACCGACAAGGACCCTGTCAGGATCCCGTGCGAAGTCATCCTCATAGCTGTGGGTCAGGACATCGTATCCGGTCCTTTCGAGGAGTTCGGAATCCCAGCTGACCGGGGCGTTTTCAAAGCGGCACTCTCCACTGAGATCGAAGGCATGGAGGGTGTGTTCGCCGGAGGCGACTGCGCGACAGGCCCGGCAACTGCCATTCGCGCCATTGCTGCCGGAAAGGTGGCGGCTCACAATATAGATGAATATCTCGGTTATCACCACAAGCTGCCGTGTGATGTGGAAGCTCCTGCCGCAAAGGAGAACAACCGCATCCCTACAGGCCGTGTCAACATCACCGAACGTCCGGCTTACATCCGTAAGTGCGACTTTGAGGGCGTCGAAGTTGAACTGACCCACGCTGAAGCCATGCAGGAGGCAGGACGCTGCCTGCGCTGCGATCACTTCGGCTGCGGCGTACTGGAAGGAGGCAGAGACTGATGATCAACCTTACGATAAATGGCATCCCGGTTGAGGCTGCCGAAGGCACTACCATATTAAAAGCGGCTGCATCCGCGGGGATCGAGATCCCTACCCTCTGCTACCTGGAAGAAGTCAATGACATCGGCTCCTGCCGCCTGTGCATCGTAGATGTGGAGGGAATGGAACAGATGCCGCCGGCATGCAGAACCACTGTTACAGAGGGTATGGTGGTGAACACGGAATCGCCGGAGGTCAGAGCGGCCCGCAAGCTGATCCTGAACCTTCTGCTCTCCAACCACCACCAGGAGTGCTTCTCCTGTCCCCACAACGGCAGATGCGATCTGCAGAGATACTGCAACGAGTACGGCGTTGAGAAGAGCACTTTCGAAGGCACCCGCAGCGGCATCGCCTCCGAGGTCAGGGACTCCAATCCGTTCCTGAGCTACAATTC
>JAIKWW010000075.1 GCA_024684465.1 Clostridia bacterium
GTCATGATCTGATTGAAATGAATGCCCAGTTCCTTGGCGCGTCCATAGAAAAATGGTGCTTCGCCCTCTGGATAACCGATCAGCGGATACTTCTCCATTTCCGTAGCCGGGAAGAGTTTCTTGTTCGCCATCGGATGATTAAGGGCCACGACGGCGACATCCGGCTCTTCTCTGATCAGAAACAGATCAATGTTTTCTGCCCGGTTCGTCGGCAGGAATCCGCAGTCAGCCTCTCCCTCATAGATTCTCCTGATTCCCTCAGCTGGTCCTTCGCAGGAAGACACCTTGATTTCAATGCCGGGATATTTTTCATTAAACCCTCTCAGAATATCTGGGAACCAGCAGACAAGAACTGTATTAAATGAAATCACCCGAACGTGGCCTGTCTCTAATCCCTTAATTCGGTCCATCTGCTCCCGAAGGTTCTGTTCCTGTTCGTAAAGTCTTTGCATGTGCGGCAGCAAAGTCTCTCCTTCCGGCGTCAGCCGCACGCCGCCGTATTCTCTGTTGAACAGCTTGAACCCGGCAGTCTCTTCCATGCTTGTCACGATGTAACTGATGCCCGCCTTCGTGTAACCCAGCTTCTCCGCTGCCTTGCTGTAGCTGCCGAGTCTTACGATGTTCATGAACACTTCCGAATTGATCTTTTCCATTGCTTCCTCCCCAAAGTTAAGTTTTCTATAATTTATAGTTAAAGAATTACAGCTTTACTTTACACCGCATCCGCACTATAATCAAGTTGCAAAAACAACAGAATGAGGGGTCGAAATGGTATTGAAGAACAAGACCAATAAAATACAATTATTTTTGGAGGATAATAGAATGATCAAGAAAAATAAAAACGTATTGAACACAGCAACCTGGTTCGGTCTGAACAAACCTGAAGCAGATGTGACCGAAGTGGACGCAGTTGTTTTCGGCATTCCATATGACGGCGGCGTCAGTTACAGAGGCGGTGCAGCTGAGGCTCCTGATCTTCTGCGGGCAAATACGGATCATGCAACACCTTGTACTGAACGGCTGGACTACTTTGACAAATACAGTATCCTGGATGCCGGCAATTTCAAAGGGAATGACAGGGACGAAGTCTTTGCGGAGGTGCAGGCTTTTGTTGAAGACCTCGTCAGGAAAGGAATCCGCTTCACCATGATCGGCGGCGATCATTCTGTTACGATCCCGGTGGAACGAGGCGTCAACGCAGCACTGGATGAGCCTTTTGGTATCATTCACATCGATGCGCATATGGACCTGAGTCTGGAGATGGACGGCGATCTGCTCTCCCACGGTTCTACGGAACAAAGAGCGCTGGAAATGTCTAACATCACATCAGAAGAAAATCTGTATTTCATCGGCATTCGATCGATAGAACGGGATGAATTTGAGTTCAGCAGAGCTAAAAACATTCAGGTCAAAACAGCATACGACTGTTATCAGGAAGGCATTGAAGCCGTTGCTGATGATTGCATTTCAAAGATGAAGAAATTCAATAAAGTCTACCTGACATTTGACATCGATGCATTGGATCCTGCATATGCAGCAGGAACCGGCACACCGCAGTTCGGCGGATTGACATCGAGAATGGCAATGACTCTGATGCAAAGGCTCTTTAAGGAACTGAATATCATAGGATTTGATATCGTGGAGATAGCACCTCCCCTTGATGATTCTCTGGCATCCATGTATGCAGGGCGCAAACTGCTCACAGAAGGATGGGGTGTCTGGGCCGAGTCCATTGGAAAGCTGGAGGCGTTCTAGGGGGGTACTAAAAATCGACGATTACCCTATGTATGTTGAAACTATATGTTACTGGCAGTTAAGATATGCAGTTTTGACATATATCTGCATATCTTTTTCATGTCCGCGGATTCGTTTCTTTTCCAGATCCGCCAGCTTTTGCAAGAGCAACAGTACGAGGGAAATTAATAAGCAATAGACTTTTCCGGGATTTTGATTACACTTTTGATTACACCGCGGGATAGTGTGGCTCAAAACCTCCATTTCATGCGGCGTTTGGATGCCCGGCCCCTGTTCGACTCCCCTATGCACACACAAAAACAAGGCCCGATTGGACCTTGTTTTTATTTTGGTATCACCTAGGGGAGTCGACCCCCTGATTCCAGCGTGAGAGGCTAGCGTCTTGACCACTTGACCAAGGTGACATGTTTACTTGGGTTGGGCTGAAGCCTAATTAAAAGGCAACACAAAGAATATATCATAATTAAAGGCGTTATGCAAGAGTTTTTTATAG
>JAIKWW010000109.1 GCA_024684465.1 Clostridia bacterium
GAGAGGATTCAGCTTTCGGGTAGTATCCTCCCTGTCCCTGTCCACAATGTCTCTCAGGACCTCATCGTATGACACTTCCTGCCCCTTCTCCTGAAGCTCCAGACACCTGCGTTCCGCCCTCTTTTCTGCGGAAGCATTCATAAAAAATTTAAACTTCGCATCCGGCAGAACGTTGGTGCCGATATCCCTGCCGTCCATGACTATGCTCTTTCTGGACGCGATGCCCCGCTGCAGATCTGCCAGGGTCCTGCGGCAGCTGGGAAGCTTCGAAACCTGGGATGCCGCTCTGGAGCATTCCAGCGTGCGGATCATGGAGCTTACGTCCTCTCCATCCAGGAAGATCTTTCCCCCCTCGAAATCGATCTCGCTGCCTGCCAGCATCTTCTCTATGCCCTCATCATCATCCAGAGGGATTCCGTTCTTCAGCGCCTTGAGCGCCACGGCCCTGTACATAGCGCCCGTATCGATATACTCGATTTCAAGGAGCCTCGCCAGATTCTTTGCCGCCGTGCTCTTCCCGGAGCTGGCGGGACCGTCTATTGCAATATTGATTATCTCTCCACTTTTCATTTTTACTGTTCAAACTCCTATATAAATTTTACTGTCTGGATTTTCCGCTGAGTTTATCGATCTCCCGCACAAATGTACTCACATCGTCAAACTGGCGGTAAACTGAGGCAAACCTTACATATGCCACCTCGTCCAGCTGCTTGAGATTATCGAGGATAACCTCTCCGATAACCGTGCTGGATATTTCCTTTTCCATCATATTATTGAGTCCGCGCTCGATATCATCGACTATATTTTCTATCTGCTCGGTACTCACAGGACGCTTCTTGCAAGCATTGACGATACCGTTGCGAACCTTGCTCCGGTCAAAGAGCTCACGGCTTCCGTCTTTTTTGACAACCATGAAGCTGATCTCCTCAACCTTCTCATAGGTCGTAAAACGCTTTCCGCAATTCTCGCAGATCCGCCTGCGACGCACAGCCTGCCCCTCACTTGTGGGACGCGAGTCAATGACCTTCGTATCCGCATAATCACAAAATGGACACTTCATATATGTACCTGCCTCTTCCCGGAAACCTCTGCCGCCTGCGCTGCAGCGTTCCCTATCACCTGAACTTGCGCGATAATTAATAATTATACTATATATGGTGGTTTTTTTGTCACATCATTGAAAAGTTTTATTATACAGATAAGGCTAATAGTCATTGATTTTCCAATTTTTAATGTTATAATAAATATAGTTATCCCCCTGATAACAAAAATATTAATCTCTAATCCCAATACCCCTTTTGAAACAGGTCGCAAGTGATTGCCGCCTGTTTCTTATTTTTTGAATAAAAAGCGGTCTGAGCCTGAAATAAAATAAAAACGACAAAATAAAAAAAACGAACGCTCTTCATGATATATCCCTTTTTACCGGTCGCCCCGGTAATATTGGTACATATCTGTCAAAAGCGCTCGCTCTTTTTTTGAAATCAGTTCTCGAAGGCGTTTACATACCATATGCCGTTTGAACGGTACAGGTACTTTTCCACCCCGTTGATGAGCACGGTATACCGGATCCCGGTGAAGGACATATCCGGGCTCCTGCAGGTATCCACAACCCTCTGAATGTCCCAGGAGCGTCCGTCAAACCACATGATCTTCAGCGGCACTATGACACCGTCTTTTTCCGTGCGTTGCCGTACGGACACTTCAATTCTCATCAGAAACCAACTCCTTTCTCTCACACATAATTATAAAGTAAGAGAAAGGAGTTTTCAAGAACATATTTTCGGAATATCTGATTTAATTTGCAGCAGATTTATCCTGCTTTTTTTCTCCGCGGGTTCTTCCGCCGCTTTTGCCGCGGCTCTGCTTTCCGGCAGCAGCCTTCCGTTTGCCGCCAGCCGTTCTGCGTCCTCTGCCCTGTTCGTCCCGTTCTTTTCCGGCAGACTTACCGGAGAAACTGTGCTTTTTGCGGATAGTCTCCCAGTCTACCATCCAGAAGCCATGGTTATCCATGATCTGATTGCCCTCTTCCTCAGAGATCTTGAATTCACTCTTGCGGGCAAATGCTCTTGCGGCAGTGCGAGCTTCCGAATGCTTCTTTCTTCCGAAGATGCTGTGCTGTTCAGACTTTTTGCTGTCACGTGAGCCGGAAGAATTCTCAGCCTGACGTCTTCCTGACGTCTTCTCGGATGAACGTCTTCCCGCATTGTTCTCTGCAGAACGTCTTCCGCTTCTTTCTTCATGTCTCTTGCGCTGTTCACCGCTCTTCGATTCAGCAGCCTGCTTTTTCCCCCGTTCATTTCTTCTCCCGGCACTCTTCAGCCTGGATCTGAGACCTCCGGATCTGCGGCTGCCCGGCTTCTTTCTTTCCAGCGGGATGGAATAATCCGTCAGCATTTCGGGAATCTCTCTGTCCATCATCTTCTCGATCTCAAAGAGATAATCCAGTTCTTCCTCACTGCAGAATGAGACCGCTTCCCCGGACGCTCCGGCTCTTCCCGCTCTTCCTATCCTGTGAATATATGACTCCGGCTCCATAGGCAGCTCATAGTTAAATACATGACTCACCTTCGGCACATCGAGCCCCCTGGCCGCCACGTCAGTTGCCACCAGGAACTTTATATTTCCGGAGCTGAATCTCTGAAGTGCATTTCTGCGCTGTCCCTGAGTCTTGTCACCGTGTATTGCGATGGAAACGACGCCTCTCTTGTCCAGATCCTTTACCAGTCTGTCCGCGCCATGCTTTGTGCGTGTGAATATTACCGCCTTTTTCACTTCCGGAGTCTTCAGCAGCTCTGCTATCAGTTCCTTCTTGTCTCTGCGGTCCACAAAGCAGATTTTCTGATCCACAGTCTCCGCCGGAGTTGTAGTCGCTGCGATCTTTATTACCGCAGGATCCTTCAGAAGTTCTTCTGCGAGTTTTTCTATTTCCGGAGGCATAGTTGCGGAGAACATCAGAGTCTGACGTTCCTTCGGCATTTCAGGCACTATCTTGTAGATATCCTTTATAAAGCCCATATCCAGCATCCGGTCCGCTTCATCCAAAACGAAGATTTCTATATCACCGAGGCTCACGATGCCCTGATCCATGAAATCCTGCAATCTTCCCGGCGTTGCCACGAGGATGTCGCATCCTTTTCTGAGTGCATCCACCTGCGCACCCTGCTTCGCTCCGCCGTAAATGCATGCCGTTCTGAGTTTGAGATATCTTCCGTACTTCTTAAAATTCTCAAAAATCTGGATTGCAAGTTCCCTTGTTGGTGTCAGGACCAGGGTTCTGATCCTGTGCTTTGGCAGCACCTCCAGACGATCAAGTATCGGAAGCGCAAAGGCAGCGGTCTTTCCTGTTCCTGTCTGCGCGCATGCGATGAGGTCCTTTCCCGCAAGCACCTGCGGGATGGCTTTTTCCTGAATAGGAGAAGCCTCCTTGTACTTTGCTTTAGCTACAGCGTCAACGATTGGTTTCTTTAATTTAAGTTCTTTAAATTCCATTATGCTCCTATACTGTTTATTTATAACAAATTAGTTTTAATTGTCTTCAAATTAATTTTTATGCCTAAATATTTCATCCTGAAAAAAGCTCTATTTTTATATTATACACGTAATTGTTTTACGATAACAGCAAAATTTTATATTAATATCTGCGGCCTCACGGCCCGGTCGACATGTGCCCCTTTTGCCGGACAACGATAAATACCTGATCCATGTTCCGTTATTTCTTAATTCTGATAAACCATGAATAATACTCTTATTCCCCCTTATAAACTGCTCGATATTATAAGTGCGGGCAGATTATCTGTCTGCTGATGTAATCGATTTTTTCAAGGATGAAAAAAGGAGGATCAGGATGATCATTGAATCGAGTGTTGTCGCAATGTCGGCAGCGAGGACGTACAACAGTATGTCCGAAAAAACCGGCGCAGTTCTGACCACCACCAAAGAGAAGGCCAAACAGATTAATCCGGAGAAGGAAAAAGGCCAGACCGCAGTGGAACAGCTCAGAAATGCGGAAAAAGAAATGAAGAAAGCTGAAGCCGAACAGAGAAAGGCCAACGAGCGAAGCAATGTAGCTTCCATGCTGTGCAAGATGACCGAGGATGCGAAAAAGGCTCAGAGAACCGAGGAGCTTCCGGATCGTGAAAGCATGTCACGAAGCATTCTTCAGGACTTGCTGGATGCGCTCATGAGAGCCATGGGCAAGAAAGTCCCGGAGCATGACGGGCCGCACTGCAAGATCGGCACGCCGGCTCACAGCCCGATGGCTCTGACCGGTACTGACGCAAATCAGGGAATGAATCCTCTGTCCGGGCTTTACGGCAGCAACGGCAGTCTGACAGGCAAAGCCGGAACCACCGGAAATATCATAAACATTTCCGATGCAGATCCGGCAGGAGGCGGTTCCCGCAGCTCAAACGGCACGTTCATGACCAGGATCAAAGCAGCTTCGGAGTTCTTCTCAGAATCTGAGGTGACCACCTTCCAGACCACAGGCGTGGCCAGAACCACCGACGGAAGGGAGATCGGCTTTGGCGTCTCTCTCGAGATGTCACGGAGCTTCACCGCAAGATTCGAAAGCTTCACCCGTCAGGACTATTTCCAGATTGATCCGCTGGTGATCAATATCGACGCATCCACAGCAAAAGTCAGCGATCAGAAATTCTATTTCGATCTGGACAGTGACGGCAAAAAAGACTACATGTCCTTTGCAGGAGAAGGAAGCGGTTTCCTCGCTCTGGACAAAAATGGCGATGGGAAGATCAACGATGGCAGCGAGCTCTTCGGCACGAAATCCGGAGACGGGTTCAAAGACCTGGCCGCTTATGATTCAGACGGAAACGGCTGGATCGACGAAGCTGATGACGTCTTCAAAGACCTCAGAGTATGGACCAAGGATGCCAACGGCAACAACAAGCTGCTGTCCCTTAAAGATGCCAATGTGGGCGCGATCTACCTGGGCAGTGAGGATACCGAATTCTCACTCAACGATGCTGTGACAAACGAGAACTATGCCACAGTCCGCAAAACGGGCTTTTTCCTCAAGGAAAACGGCGGTACAGGCACAGTCCAGCATGTGGATTTTTCAATTTAAACCAGACAGAGCCGGAGCTGTTCCGGCGCAACATGACCATTTAATAACAGAACCGGACATCCTCAAAGGGATTCCGGTTCATTTTTTACGTATTTTCCTATTTTTACTCACCGGCAAGCATGCAGCTCAGAAAGACCAGTAAAAATCCCGCGCATACAGCCACCGCTGAATGCAGCAAAGGTTTGGTTCTGAGCACATGCGGGATGAGCTCCACAAAAGCGATATATACGATCATCCCCGTAGCCAGACACAACAGCCCGCATATTAACTGATCTGTCATGTATTCACTTATCATATCCATCAGCAATCCGCCGGCCAGCGTCGAAACGAGTACAGATAAGATGATAAATGTCTTCTGCCCGCGGCGTCTGCCATTTATAGTGGTGTATATCAGCATACCCATGGGAATATTATGAAGACCTATACCCACCGCAAAGATGATTCCCTGCTGAAGGTCAGATGTCGAGAGTGTGTAGACCGTCATCCCCTCAACAATATTGTGAAGGATCAACGCAAGCGATGCCATAATGCCTATATGCGCCGCATTTTCATGATCATGATTTTCGACGGTATCGTGGTGATCCGGGATAAATCTGTCCAGTCCGCCCAGGATACTGAAGCCGAAGACCACATTGACCGCAACAAATGTCTTTCCTGCATCCTCAGTTGCTTCCCACAGTTCCGGGATCAGGTCAAATATCAGCAGCGCGACCAGTGCTCCCAGCGCCAGTGCAACGGACATGTGCTCCACAAATTCCACATGTGAGCCGTTCTTTGTAATACGTGTTACCAGAACCCCCACCAATATTGAAAGTCCCGCACAAAACGTAACAGTCAGTGCCATTTACTATTCTTCCTCCCTGCAATCCTCACATATTCCATAAAAAACTGTCCTGAGAGGATCTATCTTAAAACCGTGGTGTTGAAACAGATGCTCCCCCAGCTCGGGTATCATCTCGCAATGGAGATGAATGAGCTTGCCGCAGACCTCACACTTCATGTGATAGCAGGCTTCCTCCCCTGTGTTATCTTCATTTCCGGTATATTCGTAGCACGCCGGAGTTCTCGGATCGATATTGAACTTGCTGACAAGACCCTCATCAACCATCCTGTCGAGATGACGGTACAGTGTCGTGGCACCGATAGATTTCCCCTGCTCTTTCATATGGTTGTGAATGTCTCCGACGGTAAAATGAGTGCCCGGAATGCTGCGCACATATTTGAGCAGTTCATCGTACTGCTTTGTCTTGTATTTTCCTCTGGAATTCATATTCCCCATCCGCTCCTCAAATCTGAAATCGAAATTCAATTTCAGATTATATCTCCGGGGTGTTCCCTTGTCAACCATTATCTTTTAAATAAAAAACCAGTCCCCATTAGCAACCGGGGACCGGAAAAAATGCCTTATGTTTTAAAAGTTCTTCTTCGTT
The DNA here is from genome assembly GCA_024684465.1 of Clostridia bacterium. GTDB lineage: Bacteria > Bacillota > Clostridia > Peptostreptococcales > Anaerovoracaceae > JAIKWW01. The sequence continues at coordinate 6,520 of JAIKWW010000109.1, forward strand.
TCTTCTTCAAGCATCTGGAACACTTTACCCGCCAGTACCAGATTGTCTATGCGCAGCAGCCAGCGTTCGGTTTCCGTAGTGACTGACACATTACCCTGGAGAAGAGTCTCGTGGTAAGTCACTTTGTTCAACTCATCATACCACACAGTAAACACAGCGCTGGTGTAGTTTCGCTTCTGACTTACAATAAAACGTTCATCCGTAAACAGGATCACATAGCTGCTGTCGATCTTTCTTTCCCTGCACTTCACAGCGGCAACTGTCGACAGAAGGACCGGTTCATCATCAAAGAGCTCTTTTACAGCAATATCATAATCTCCTTCACTTATATCCGGATAGAGCAGCAGCAGCTTCGGATCGAGGATTTCAAACAGCTGCTTGGCGAAACTGCCTTCTTTCTTCTGTTTCGTGCCGAAAGCGAGGCCACCGTTGGCATTGGCAATCTTCTGAAGTTCCGGAAAGAGGCTGTTCATCAGGGGAGCTTCCTTAAAGCTGTACGTGAGCATGACTCTCTTTTCTCCAAAGGAAGCCTCCACCATACCTGCCCTGGTAGGCGAAGGTTTGTACAGCCGTACAACCTTTGTCAGTGCAGCAAGAGAATATGATGTGGATCCGTAAATGAGGTTCTGATCTGTGACGAGATATTCACTGTATAAGGGATTTCCACTGAACTTGTAAAACATATTTATAACCTGCCATAAAAATCATCTGTAAAAAGTGCGAAAAGGCTCAGAAAACTCGAAACATGCGCCGTATCTCCGCAGGATCGTCAGTGACAGTCAGTGCAAGCATCAGAAGAACCCGTGCCTTCTGTGGATTCAGATTATCTGATGCCACGCTTCCAAAGGAGTCATCATTAAATTCACCGTTATGGATCACTATGCCGTCACCGGTGCGGCTCGCTCTTACAAAAACCGTACCTCCGGAATTTCTGCTGATCAGCTCCCTGAGCTGTTCAGGCATGCTCCCGTCTCCGTAACCTGCAATAACCATACCCGAAGGTCTCAGACTTTTAAGGACATACTCAGCCATGCGCATGTCCATCCCCGGATACGCATACAGGATCTCGACTGACGGCAGCTTCCCGATACCCGATATGTCAAACGGTGTCTCTGACAAACATCCTCTCAGCGGTCTCTGGTACAAAGTAACCCTGCGATTCTCGACATAACCTGCAATTCCGGCCCCTCTCCCGTTAAAAGCGTCACACAGAAACGAATTTGTCTTTGTCACATAGCGGGCTGATATGAGAAGCTGTCCCATACAGCACATTACGCCCATGCCCGCAAGTTTGTCTGAAGAAGCCGCTGCAACCGCATTCATTAAGTTCAACGGACCATCTGCTCCTATGGCTGTGGCCGGGAGCATTGCCCCTGTGATCACAACCGGCTTGCTGCTTTTTACGGTAAGATTGAGGAAATAAGCCGTCTCCTCCATGGTGTCCGTTCCGTGTGTGACCACGATTCCGTCCACTTCATCACTATTCAGAAGCTCATTTACTCTCTTTGAAAGTGACAACCAGATTTCCGGAGTCATATCCTCGCTTCCGATATTACATATCTGCTCAGTGGATATGCAGGCTGCCTCTTCAATTCCGGGGACAGATGCCGCAAGTTCAGCGACGGAAATTTCTCCGGATCTGTATCCGGCAGTCTGATCCGCCGAACCTGCAACACCGGCGATGGTCCCGCCCGTCCCCAAAATGACGATCTTATTCAAATCACTCATCTTTCGCACCTTGAGAGCCTGCTGCTAGTGGTGGAAGAGTCTGAGTCCTGTAAATGCCATGGCGACATTGTACTTATCGCATACTTCAATGACATTGTCATCCCGGATGGATCCGCCTGCTTCCGCAACATATGCCACACCGCTCTTATGCGCTCTCTCGATATTGTCACCGAACGGGAAGAAAGCATCTGAGCCCAGTGATACGCCTGACAGAGTGCTGATCCATTCCGCTCTTTCCTCACGTGTCAGCGGCTCGGGACGTTCGGTAAAATACTTCTGCCACTCACCGTCACGGAGCACATCATCATATTCATCAGAAATATAGACATCGATAGTATTGTCACGATCAGGACGTCTGATCTCATCCTTGAAAGGAAGAGCCAGAACCTTCGGATTCTGTCTGAGATACCAGACATCTGCCTTGTTTCCGGCAAGTCTGGTGCAGTGGATCCTGGACTGCTGTCCTGCGCCGATACCGATTGCCTGACCGTCCTTAACATAGCATACGGAATTAGACTGGGTATACTTAAGCGTTATCATGGAGATCATTAGATCCCTCTTCGCCTCATCCGGGATATTCTTATTCTTTGTAGGAATATTCTCAAAGAGACTCTCTTCGATCACTGCGTTATTTCTGCCCTGCTCAAACGTTACGCCGAACACCTGCTTCTTTTCCTGAACCTCAGGCACATATGCCGGATTCATCTTGAGAACAACGTAGTTGCCCTTCTTCTTGGTCTTGAGGATCTCAAGAGCTTCATCCGAGAATGAAGGAGCGATGATCCCGTCAGAAACTTCCCTCTTGAGGAATGTTGCAGTCTGCGCATCACATTCGTCGGAAAGAGCGACAAAATCACCGTATGAAGACATTCTGTCAGCGCCTCTTGCACGGATATAAGCTGTTGCCACTTCAGTAAGTTCAACGCCCTCAACGAAATAAACCTTCTTGAGTACATCGTCGAGAGGAACTGCAACCGCTGCTCCTGCCGGGCTGACATGCTTGAAGGATGCTGCAGCAGGAAGACCTGTTGCTTCCCTGAGTTCCTTAACCAACTGCCATGAATTCAACGCATCCAGCAGATTGATATATCCCGGTCTTCCGTTCAGTACTTCAAATGGCAGTTCTCCACCGTTTTCCATATAAACCTTTGACGGCTTCTGATTGGGATTGCATCCATATTTCAGCTCAAGTTCTGTCATTTATACATGCTCCTTTCAAATATCCCACATTGATCAACGGATCCGCCTCACGTAAAGACTGAGGCAGTCCGTAGCTCTACCATACACAAATTGATTTTACAACAAAATAAATAATTTTGTGAAACTATATTATAAGCTTGATTACATTTTATTTCAACAATAACTCAACCGGGCAGTGATCGCTCCCCATAATTTCCGGATGAATGGAAGCGTCCTCTACTCCGGCGTAAAGTCTGTCGGATACCAGGAAATAATCGATCCTCCATCCGGTGTTCCTTTCACGTGCTTTTCCCATGTAGCTCCACCAGGAATAGGCTCCTGTCACATCAGGATATTTTTCACGGAATGTATCCTTGAAACCTGAAGCGAGAAGTTCCGTCATCTTTCCTCTCTCCTCATCGGTAAAACCGGCACTCCGGTGGTTTGTGGATGGATTTTTTATGTCGATTTCTTCATGTGCCACATTCATATCTCCGCATACGATCACGGGCTTTTTTTCATCCAGAGTTTTGAGATATGTTCGGAAATCGTTCTCCCATACCATACGGTACTCCAGACGTTCAAGTTCACGCTTGGAGTTCGGAGTATACACGTTGACCAGGTAGAAGTCATCAAACTCTGCGGTTATAACTCTTCCCTCATGATCGTGTTCATCTATGCCTATGCCGTTGGTCACTCCGATCGGGGATTTTTTTGTAAACACAGCCGTGCCGGAATATCCTTTCCTGTCAGCGCTGTTCCAGAATTCCTCATAACCCGGCAGATCCACCTCCGCCTGTCCCTGCTGCATCTTCGTTTCCTGCAGGCAGATTATGTCCGGGTCAAGCCCGTTCATGGATTCGATAAACCCTTTTTTCAAGCAGGCCCTGAGGCCGTTTACATTCCAGGATATGAGTTTCATTTCCTTCGTCCTTTCTTTTCCCGTATACACATACTATAAAAGCCGGCTGCGTGCCGCAGCCGGCTTTCAACATGCTTCAATTATACGATATTCACGCCTGAATATCTATCCTGCTGCGATGAGAAGCTGAACCGCCGTTCTGATGCGCCGAAGCTATGCCGGCTGCCGAAGCCTGTGCTTTAACTTCATCTGCAACACTTCCCGTCATAGATGCTTTTCCGGTGAGCTTGTCGAATCTGGACATTATCTCGTCGTATGTCTGTCCTGTAATCTCAGGCATGATAGATTTTTCCCTGTGATCCGGATCAAAACCTGCCTGGCGGAAACCTTCCTGAACAGCCGCCCTCATCGACTCCAGCTTTTCAGGGTCGTTTCCTGCGAAAGCCTGAGCCATGTCCATTATGCGGGTCGCCACGGAATTAACGGACCACTCACCGTCACCTTCAAGAGATTTAGCGGCAGCCGCAGACTCTTCCGGAGTAACTGAAACGATGATCCTGTTGGAAATATCAAAATCACCATTTTCATCAAATCCGAAAATCTCGGCGTAGCCATTGCCTGCCTGAAGTTTACCGGTATTGGTGCTGGCTTTTGCTGCAGCCTCACCCTGTTTCCCGATCATGGCAAGCAGCTGATTCTTAAAGTCGGCAATACGCTGATTGTTCTGGTCTATCAACGCCTGAACATTCACGTTGCTGCTCTTACCACTAATGCTGACAGAATCACCGTTATTCGCAGCTGTCTTCCCTGATTTGCTGCCTTTTGCGGTCTGCGCCGCTGCTTCATTCTGCTGAGCCGTATTCACATTTACAGACGTCGTGCTGCTGTAACTTGCGGAAACCGACTGCTGATATGAAGTAGTACCACTGATTGAAATACTCATATGTACACCTCCCTGTTTACTATGAATAATCAGCTTACTTTTACGACACTAACTAATTACTTCTATGATAGCATTCGATGCGATAAATGTCAATTTGTCACCGCATCGATATTGCATCCCTTAAAAGAACCTACTGCATTTTGAACATGCCGATGATATCTCTGAGATCATCAGCACATTCCTTTGTGCTTCCAACCTTGGATGTAGTTTCGCTCATGCCGTCAACGATGTTGGTAGTCTTCTCTGCGATGTTTGATACGCCGTTTGCAGACTCACCTACAGTCATATTGATCTGATCGATACCCTGAGTGATCATTTCCATATTCTCAGTCAGATTATCGACTGCGCTCTTGATGTCCATCATGCTTTCCTTGAAGCTGTTGGCATCCTTCTGGTACTGGACACTTACCTGCTGGAAGTTATCGTAGTCAGAGAGAACCGTATCTTCGAGGAATCTGCCCATTTCCTCCAGGCAGTCAGCCATCTGCTGAACAGCTTCCGTAACGTCTCCTACAATGCCGTTGATATCCTCAACAGACTGATCTGTCTGATTTGCCAGATTTCCGATCTCGTCAGCTACAACCGCAAAGCCCTTGCCTGCCTCGCCGGCTCTTGCAGCTTCGATGGAAGCGTTCAGCGCCAGCAGTGAAGTCTGGGAAGAAATAGCCTTGATCGTTCCGGTGAGTTCATGGATCTTATCTACAGCCTTTGAACTTTCCACAGCCTGATCAGACTTGATCTTTACGTTCCGGTAAATGTTCTTTGTATTTTCGGAAGCCGTTTCAGTTGTTTCCTTGAGATTGACAGCTCTTTCCATGATTTCTTCGGAAAGGGCATTGCCATTTGTTGCAAGTTCTTCGATGCCGTGAGTTGACTGTCTGCAGTCATCCACACCTCTCATGATTGTATCGGTAGAGCTTGCACACTCTTCCATTGCAGCTGCCAGCTCTTCTGTAGTAGCCGAGTTGGTGGTGCACATGCCGTTTACTTCACTTGTCGTGCCCCTCAGTTCATCAACTGTTGTTTCGATCGTGTCAGATGCCGATCCGATCTGACCCACAATATTCCTGAGTTTGGTTCTCATGTCAAGAGTAGCTCTGGTCATTACTCCCAGCTCGTCACGTCTGTTCTCGTGGACGTGGAATTCAGGATGTGAGCTGAAATCAAAATTGCCTGTAGTTTCAATAATCTGTTCAACATCTTTGATCGGAGAGAGCATCTTTCTGATTCCCAGACCCAGGATCAGCAGAGCAATGAAACCGCCGATGCAGCCAACCAGTACGAGCTGCATGATGAGAGTGTTTACCGGGCCCATAACTTCGTCGTAATCACCTGTTACAACGACGATATTTCCACCCTTTGTAAATGAATAACCCGCGTATTTCTGAACGCCATCATGAACGTACACGATAGCGCCGGATCCGATCGATTCAGGAGACTCGCCGGATTTCAGCCTGTCAACAAGTCCGTTTACCGCTGCGTTTTCTACCTGATTGCCGATTCTTTCAGATTTAGCATGGTAAACCAT
>JAIKWW010000117.1 GCA_024684465.1 Clostridia bacterium
GGATACTGCTGTTGTTGCCAGAGGTGCCACAGCAGGTTACATACGGGAGCATGGCCTGAGGCGAACAGGAATTTTTGGCGAAATGGCGATTTCACCGGAGCAGATCACCGTTTTTGAGGATTATGATCAGATAGACCCGGGATATGACTTTGTCGTCGTTGCGGTCAAGACTATGGCAAATGAGTCGGTGGCTGCTGAGCTCGCCGGCCACCGGGAAATCCTCGGTGAGACCGGAAAGATAGTGCTGTTCCAGAACGGGTGGGGTAATGACGAACCATATCTGGTCCACTTCCCCGCATCACAGGTATTCAATGCCCGGGTGATCACGGGTTTTGAGCGGACGTCGCCGGGTGTTACCAATATCACTGCGCACAATGCTCCGATCCTGCTGGGATCCTTGCACGGAGAAGCGAAGGAATGTCTTGAGCCGCTGGCGCGCGCCATAAATGATTCGGGAATTCCGTCGGAGACTTCGGACGAGCTGATCCAGGCGCTGTGGGCAAAGATGCTGTTCAACACAACGTTGAATCCTTTGGGGGCGATATTGAACATGAGTTACGGTGAGCTGGGAGATTCGGAGCATCTGGCGGGTATCATGAACAAGCTGATAGGGGAAACTTTTCAGGTTATGGAAGCTGCGGGATATACCACGTTCTGGAAGGGGGCAGAGGAGTACCGGGATGTTTTTTTCGGCAAACTCGTGCCGGATACTTACGCTCATCGCTCGTCAACACTTCAGGATATCGAGAAACGTCAGAAAACGGAGATCGATACGCTGAACGGATGCATACAGCGGATCGGAAAGAGATACGGTGTTCAGACGCCAACTCATGATATGATCGTTGAAATGATCCGGGGCATAGAGGATATCCGTTGTCAGATTTGAGGAGGGCGTAAATGGTTAGGGAGATCGTTCGGGATCAGATGTTTCTGCAGCAGAAGTCGGAGCCGGCGACGGAGGCGGACAGACAGGTGGTGCAGGATCTGATAGATACGCTGAATGCGAATCGTGACAGGTGCGTCGGGATGGCGGCCAACATGATAGGAGTGAAGAAGCAGATCATCGTGGTGGCGGTGGGGCCGTTTACGATGGCGATGATCAACCCGGTTATAACCGGAAAGTCCGGGGAGTACGAGACTGAGGAGGGCTGCCTGTCGCTGGATGGGGTGCGGCCATGCACCCGGTACAGGGAGATCGAAGTGGATTATCTGGACCAGAACTTCCGCAAGCAGCACGGCAGGTACACGGACTTTACGGCGCAGATCATACAGCACGAGATCCAGCACTTCAGCGGAGAGCTGATATGAGAGAACTTTGGCCGGGAACGGACCTGGCGGGGTGAACGGCAATCAAAAGGGGAGCATCAAAATGGATGCTCCCTTGTTTTTTTGAGGAATGGGAGCATGTGAAGATAAAAAATGCGGTCATATGACCGCATTTTTATTGACGAGCCGGCTCTAAGGAGTATAATATAAAGTGTACGGAGGTGGCTGAGTGAGTAATAAAACGAGCACGTCGGACATATCATCATTCCTTGCTCAGGCGAAAAGATTAATTACAGAGGGGGATTATGTGTTTGTCCCTAGAAGAAAAAATTTACAAGCTCTTTCAGATCATGGACTTACGGTTAAAGATGCGAAAGACGAAATGCTTGGGCTGATGGTTGGGGATTACTACAAAGGGCCTAAGCAGGATTTTGACAGAAACCAGCCCGGTGATATATGGGAGTTTAAGAAAACTGTCGATGGTGAGCAGTTTTATGTGAAATTGAAAATACAAAAAAGAAACGGAAAGGATATCCTCAAATGCCTTAGTTTTCATGAGGATGATTATAGCTAGGCGAAGGAGGTGACGAATATGATGGATTATTGTGAAGTATGCGGAAAAGAAGTTGAAACGAAGATAATTACTCGAAAAGAGACTTTCAATGTATGTGGAGAAGATATCGAAATCGATGCACATGTGATGGTTTGCGCGGAGTGTGGTGAAGAACTTTTTAATGAAGAGCTTGATTCGGCAACACTTATCAATGCATACAATGAATACAGAAGGAGACATAAGCTTCTTCTTCCGGAGGAAATAAAGACAATAAGGGAGCAGTACGGTCTTAGTCAGAGAAGTTTTGCAAAGCTTCTGAATTGGGGAGATAAAACCATATGCCGGTACGAAAACGGCTCCATTCAGGATAAGGCGCATAACAGTCTTCTGTTATTCCTGCGTGAGCCTGAGAATATGAGGACATATCTCACTGAGAATGAGATCGTTCTCGATGAAAAGCAGAAGGCTAAATTATTGGATACAGTTGAGAAGCTGGAGCTGGATGCAGAGTATCGGGCGGACATAAGACTATTTGATAGTTTCTTTTCAAGAATTCCATCAGAGGAGAATGGATCCAAGGGTTTTGACTATGAGAAGCTCTGTGCGATGGTTTTGTTTTTTGCTCATAAAGGCACGGGACTGCTTAAGACCAAACTGATGAAACTGCTCAACTACTCGGATATGATCTTTTACAAAGAGAATGGAGTATCTATTTCCGGTTTGAAGTATGCCCATCTCCCTTACGGACCGGTGCCGGACAATTTTGATATGATTTTGGGCCGGATGGCAGCGGAGCACCTTGCTCATATTGAAGTTATTTATGATGGAACATATGAAAAGCATCAGGTGATTCCGGAATGTGACATCCCTGAAGGAGTTCTTTCAGAATCGGAAATCGAGGTGCTTGACCGCATATATGAAAAGTTCAAGAGCTTCGGATCAGTGGAGATTTCTGAGTATTCGCATAAAGAAAAGGGATACAATGCAACAAAGACAGGACAGATTATTTCCTATGCGTATGCTAAGGATATTCAGTTGGATTAACCAGGTAGGAGTTTTGGGATGAAAGAACGGATTATTCTTGCGCCCGGAGCGAACGGGGGCGAATTGACGAAGAGTCTCGCGATGCATGGCGTGAACTGTTTCAATCTGCGGGTTGTGGGCTCCGGCGGGCTTGCGCGTATTGCCGTGATGCGCTCGGGCATTGCGATCACGGAGGATTTCGTGAGCAGCCGCGAGGAGACGGCGCTTGTGGCCGAGACTGTCAAAGGCGAGGAGTATTTCGGGAAGGCGACTTACTCTGATATTCAGGAGATCGCCGTCGCCATCAGGCGGATGAGGACGCTTGTGGCTGACGGGGACGAGGCGGAACGGATCGGGGAGATTATGAGTAATGGGATCTTCCGCGAGAAGAACGCCGCCCTGGTGTCTGTCTATAAGAAATATATGAAGCTTATCGCCGACAGGAAGCTGATGGATTCCGTGTCTCTGGTGCGGAAGGCTGCGACGGAGTGTCAGCCGATGGACGAGGATTTCTTTGTGCTCAGGGAGTATCCGCTGAATCCGCTGGAACGGGCGCTGATCCACAGGCTTTCAGGCGGAAAGGCCCAGGAGATCGGTCTGGCAGATCTGTATCATCTGGGGGATGCTTCCCTCAGGATCAACAGCTTCAGGAACTGTTACGGTGCTCCCAATGAAGTGGAGAGCATACTGACGGAAATTTATTCGGGGAAGAATCTGGACAAGTGCACTGTTGCCGTGACGGACTCCGCCACTTACGGGCAGCTGTTCTTTGACTATGCCCTTCTTTACGATCTGCCAATCACGTTTGGATGCGGCATTCCTATCATTAATTCTAATCCGGCAAAGCTGCTGGTTCTCTATTATCACTGGATGACCGGTGGTTTCTTCGGAGCCGGGGCGCTGAACGCCATGCTGTCTGGCAGGGCCTTTGACAGGTCTAAGCTCTACGATCTTTACCCGGAAACAGATGATAATTTCAGTTGGAGTACTTTTGAGGATGTTCTGGGAGGAATCAGGCTCACAAATGACAAAGCCACGAACGACAAGAGGCTCGCTGATTTCAAGAGGGCGCTGGCTGAGGAAGAGGCTCTGATGGATCCGGAGAATGAGAAGGCCTGCAGGGCGTTTAACCGCAGGAAGCTGTGCATTCCGCATCTTGAGGTGCTCGCGGAGGAGCTGGCGCTGCCGGCGGAGGATTTCATCGCCAGGTATTCATATATCCGCAAGGGGACTGAAACCAACGGGCAGAGGCTTCTGATGATGTTGGACATGGCGGCGTCCCGGGCAATCTATGAAGAGTTGAAGGTGATCCGGGAGTCCGGCGTGGAGCAGGCTACGGAGGATATGATCCTGAACGTCCTCAGGCTCAGTGTGGCAAACGCCAGGAGCGAGGAGGGCAAGCTGTTCGTCACCGGAGTGGACGGGGCGCTTTCTACTGTGAGAGAGAATCTGTATATCGCGGGGTTGTCCGCGTCGAAGTATCCGGGGGCTCCGAGGGAAAACTATCTTCTCCTTGACGCCGATCTCAGGCTGTTCGGGGAAGGCGCTGAACGCGTGACTTCGGAGGGGCGCATCGGACAGAAGCGTGACCGGCTGCTTGCTCTGGCGCAGCTGGCCTCCGGGCTTGGCTCCAACATCAACGTGTCTTTTGCGGGGATGAACGTGTCGGAGCTGAAGCGGGACAACGCGTCTTCGCTGGTCTTCGAGCTCTATAGTGAGGAAAACGGCGGGAATGTGACGTCAAAGGAGCTTGAGGATCATATTATTAACGTCGATTACTTCGCCCCTGCCATTTCCGTTACGAGAAAAGTGGGCGAGGCGTATAGTAATGGTCTGACGGTTATGCCTTGTCAACCGGAAGGGCTTTGTCAGACAGCGGACGTGAGGGACGCGGTGAGTGTTCATCTGAATCTTGACAGAGAGTACTCGCCGTCCGCTCTGGAGACTTTCTTCGGCTGTCCGAGGGCGTTTATGCTGAGCAGCGTGCTTGGGATTCCTGAGCCTGAGGATTACAGACCTTTTGAGGTGATCGCTGCCAATGAGAGCGGCACCCTGGCTCACACTCTGATGGAAGAACTTGCTAATTCAGAAATGGGTCTTGAGGATTTCCTGAAGATGTCCGGGGAGTATTTCGACCGGTTTATTGAAACGCATCCGCCTATTGTGGCGCAGAACGTCCGGGCGGAGCGCGAGCAGTTTCTTGAGATGATGGAAACTGCATATGACATGGATCCTCATCGTCAGGTCGTGCTGAAGGAGGAGAACATACACTGTGAGCACGAGAGCGGCGTAAAGCTGCACGGTTTTCCTGACCGCGTAGAAAAGCTGGATGACGGTTCTTATCTGGTGGTGGATTTCAAGAGCTCGAGATCGATTCGCCACGCGGCGGACGACATTAATACCTGCCTGCAGATCGTAATCTACGCGTATCTGATGGAGCAGCGGGGGCTGAAGGTCTCCGGGGGAGAGTTCCGCTACATCAGGCTGGGGGAGACGGTTTCCTGCAGGTACGATGATGAGATGAAGCAGCAGCTCTCCGAGAAGCTGGCTACCTTCAAGGCGCATATGGAAGCGGCGGATTTTCCGATACCGGAAAATGCGTATGAGGAGAATCGTGGGAAGGATGATCCTGATCCGTGCGTGTTCTGTAGTTTTGGAATGATCTGCGGGAAAAAGCAGGAGATGGGAGGACTGGGAGATGAGTAAGCTTACGAGTCTTGAAAGAGATACACAGTCCCGTGACCGGATCGTGTCGGATATCAATACGAACTTTTTCGTCGAAGCGGGGGCAGGCTCCGGCAAGACCACGATGCTTGTAAGCCGGATGGTTGCAATGGTTGAGGCAGGTATACCAATAGGTAAGATCTGCGCCATAACATTTACAAAAGCTGCTGCAGGCGAGTTTTATGAGAGATTCCAGAAGCTCCTGATCGAGAGGAGCAATCCGGATTATGTCTGGGAGGATAAGGGCTACGCCGGACAGCTGCCGGAACCGACGGACCGGACGAGGGAGCTGTGCGCTGAGGCGCTCCGGAATATCGACCTGTGCTTTATGGGAACCATCGACTCCTTCTGCAGCATGGTTCTGTCCGAGCATCCGTCAGAAGCGGGAATCCCGTCTGATTCGAATATAGCTACCGACGGTGAAGCGGAGTTGTTCTACAAGCAGCTGTATGTGAAGATCTGCGCCGGTGAGTATGATGATATCGTGCCGGGGCTGTCCGGGATGGCGGATGACTTCCGCGGGTTTTTCAGGAATGCGGAGGATGTGTTCGCTCAGGGCGAGTATGTCTTAATGAATAATCGCAACGTGCATTTCAATTACACCAAACCGGCGGCCACTGACATAGACCGGGCATACGCGGCGGACAGGACCGATCTGATAAAGGCTCTGAATTGCCTGACGGAGCATCCTGAGCTGATGTATCCGTCGGAGCAGAATAATCTCAAGGCCTGGGAGAGAATAGACGATACGTATAAGGCACTGAAGGGGAAGTGGAGTAATAATTATTCAGGCGTTCTGTTTGCTCTGAAGTCTCTGCAGCATCTACGTGTGATTCCGGAAGCCATGGATCATTACGAGTTCGAGCTTGCGGGTGTGTTTGAACGCGGCGGGAAAACGGGTAAATGGTTTGAGTGCTCCCGATTCGTGGAAGACGACATTTTATCCAAAATGCAGAATCTTCAGTATTCGGCTTCCATGGAGTTTCTCGAGGCCTGTGTGCCCGTGCTGGAGGCGGCCATGCGGGATAAGGGGAACATGACCTTCTTCGATTATCTGTATTATCTGCGGAACATGCTCCGCAGGGACGCCAAAGGTGACGGAAAGCTCATACGCTACATTTATGACAGGCACAGCTATTTCCTGATCGATGAGTTCCAGGATACAAATCCGATGCAGGCAGAGGTGTTCTTCTATCTCTCCAGCGAGAACCCTGTTCCCCAGTGGAGCGCCTGTGTGCCGAGACCGGGTTCCCTGTTCATCGTGGGCGACCCGAAGCAGTCAATTTATCGTTTCAGAAGCGCGGACGTAACTTCATTCCTGAAAGTCAAAGGTCTTTTTACTAATAATGGGGGGTCCGTCCTTTCCCTGTCGCGGAATTTCCGTTCAACCAGCGTACTCTGTGACTATTTCAACCGTGTGTTTACGGGCATGCTCCCGGAAGAGACGGCGGATCAGAGCAGGTTTGAAGAGATCCCGGTTCCCGAGGCAAAGGATGACGAGTTCCGGGGCGTTTACACCTATACGGCGTATACGGGCGGTCTGGTGTCGGCGCATCCGGATGAGACGGATCCGAAACAGATAGCCAGGATCATTGAAAGGATCGTCGATAATGAAGACTATCTGATCAGAAGCGGCGATGACAAGACTCCGAGGAAGCTGAGCTACAGCGACATCATGGTCATCACCTACGGCAAGAAAAAGCTGGGGCCGATCATGGCACTTCTTGATGAGAAGGGCATCCCGACAAAAGTTGAGGGCGAAGTCCCGTTTGGCAAAAATAAGGCTTTGCGTGAGGTATACACGATATACTCGGCCGTGGCGGATGCGGATGATGCCATATCTCTGTACGGAGCGCTGACCGGAAGGCTCATCGGGTTCAGCAAAGGGGAGATTCTCGCGTACAGGTCGAAGGGTGGAAACGTTTCACTGAAGTCCACCTTTGACGTGGAGGGGTGCGAGGACAGGACTGCCTGCCTTGTGGCTTCAACCATCGAAGACCTGAAGGCGTTGTATCATTCGGCACAGCGTCTGTCGCCAGCTGCTCTCTTCACAAAGATCATGGACGATTACAGGGTTTATGAGATCGATGAGGCGGAAAACCTTGAAGTTGTCTATTACACCCTGGAACTGCTGCGCAATGCTGAGAAGTCCGGCAAGGTGGTTTCGCTCGAGGGTGGCGCGGCGTGCATCTCTGAACTGCTGGAGGGAGTATCCGGCGAGGAGAGATGCCTGAGTCTCAACGATGAAAAAGACGCGGTACATATGGCTAATCTCCACAAGGTGAAAGGTCTTGAGGCTCCGGTTGTCATACTGGCAGCGGCCACGGGCTCGAATAATTCAAGTGATAAAAGGATTGTTCACGGGGATGACGGATCCGAGGGGTATCTGTTCTCGCTGTCCAAAAGAGAGGGCTTCGGGAGCATCTTTGAGACAAAAGAGTTCGCGGATGAGCAAGAGGCCGAGAAGGCTGCGGGAGAAGCGGAGAAACAGAGGCTTGTTTATGTGGCGGCTACTCGCGCGAGGAACGCCCTTATCATCTGTGACAGCATTACTTCCTCCTTTGGAAGGGAGACTCACAAATCCTTGTGGAAGCCTGTTATGGAAGACGGGCTGAAGGATTTCTTTGAGGCGACCGGGGACTTCGTGCCGGGGCCGCGGGTTGAGACGGAATGTGTGGATTCGGCGGCTCTGTATGAAGAAGCTGAGAATTCCTGCGTTTTCAACGACCGCGCCATGGAATCCGCGACTTACTCATTGGAGAATCCGAGCCGCCTGCGTCTGTCGTCAAAGATGGCGGAAGAGCAGGAGGTAAATCTGGTGCTGGCGCCGGAGACTGTGCCGGAGGAGAAAGAAGAGAAGCATGGTGATCTTCACAGATTCCCGGCTCTGCTTGGCACCATGACCCACAAGCTGATGGAGATGCTGGTGTCCACCGGGAATAAGGTGGACGCGAAGGTTGCCATTGATGAGATCATAAGAGAGTACCGCACGCCGATGACAGAACCATATGAGAATGAACTGGCGAAGAAGTTGTCTGATGTGGCGGAGAAAATGCGCTCCGGCGGCTATCCTCAGGCAAACAGTCTGCCGCAGGATATGCTGGGGACTCTCCTGGACGCTGATGAAGTCTACTGTGAGGTTCCGTTCTGCTATTCCGAGGACGGCGAAGAGGGCAGGATCCTCTGGAACGGCATCATGGACGTGGTCTATCTGTCAGCGGGAAAGTGGCATATCGTGGATTACAAGACCAACGCCGACGGCAGCGATCTTGACAGAAAATATCAGGGTCAGCTCAGTGCGTACACGAAAGCCTTCAAGGCAACCACCGGCGAAGACGCCGACGCCATGACTTATCATATAGACATCTGAGGAAGAGGTGAAGGGAATGCGGCAGGAAGAAAGGCGGATCTGGCTGGATGAAACCGGCAGCGATATGAGAGTTGTCTTCAATGTATTCAAGGATCTTGATCAGGAAATCTATGATAAAATACTGAATGAGTAGAGTTTAAACCTGTTGAGATTAAGGAGGGTGATGATATGCCGGAGAGCAGTCTCATTAATACTGTAAATATGGGCAGCAAGGAGATGAGATATCTTCATTTTGGAAATGAGGACGGGGAAAAGCTGGTCGTGCTGCCCGGCGTTTCGCTGAAGAGTGTGCTGGGAGCGGCGGAGGCCATAGTAGCGCTGTATGGTCCGCTGGCAGAAAAATTTGACATCTATTTATTCGATCATGTGACAGAAGAACCGGAAGGGTATGATATCGCGGCAATGGCGGAGGATACGATCTCGGCTTTTGATGAACTGGGGCTGGAAAAGGTGAATATGATCGGGGTTTCCATGGGTGGCATGGTTACGCAGATGATCGCTGTTAAGGCGCCGGAGAAGGTCGCTGCGCTGGTACTTTGCTCGACGGCAATGGATACCGCTCACGCGGACAAAGCAATTTTTGAGAATTGGAAAAATCTCGCGAAGCAGAAGAAAGCGGATGAGCTGATGGCTGCCTTTGGCGAGAACGTTTACACCAAGGCGTTTTACGAGCAGTTTAAGGATGCCATAATAGCGTCGGGAGAAGGGACAACTGATCTTGATTTCAGTAATTTCCTGATATCAGTGGACGCGGTGACCGGCTTCGATGTGAAGAATGAGCTGAAGAATGTTTCCTGCCCGGCTTTTGTTATCGGCGCCGGGGAGGATAAGATATTTGGCATCCAATCCGCGCATGACCTGGCGGAGGCGCTGAACTGCGAGTGCTATGTATACGAGGGATACGGGCACGCCGCGTATGATGAGGCACCGGATTATCTGGAACACATAAGAGATTTTTTAGGCAGGAAGTAATAAACTGTTCTGCTGTTAACAAAGCAGCAGAAGAATTGGAATTGTGTGGATTTTGCACTTTAAATGAGGTGAGAGTATGCAGCAGGAGGAAAGGCGGATCTGGCTTATAAAGAAGCTTCTGTCTGAGAGAATAGAATACAGAAAGCAGGAGATTCCTGAGGATGAAATCGGGCAGAAGAAGCTGCTGCGGGCTCTGATGAATGTGCGTGCGCCGAGGTCCGTCAGTGATGAGTTTTTACAGATACAGGATGAGTATCTGCAGGCAGAAAATGCTGCTGAAGGGTATGTTAATGTCGCTGATCTGAAGCCGGCGGGAAGTGACGAAAGGCTGTATCTCTGGCAGGGTGACATCACGCGGCTTGCGTTGGACGCCATCGTGAACGCGGCCAACAGCGGAATGACCGGGTGCTATCAGCCGCTTCACGGGTGTATAGATAATATCATTCACTCGAAGGCCGGGATCCAGCTGCGTCTGGAGTGCAACCGGATCATGGAGGAGCAGGGTCACGATGAACCCACAGGGCAGGCGAAGATCACGCCGGGGTATAATCTGCCATGCAAATACGTGTTGCACACGGTGGGGCCTATCGTGTCCATGGGGGTGACACCGGAGCTTGAAAAACTGCTGGCATCGAGCTACAGATCCTGCCTGGAGCTGGCATCGGAAAATGATGTGAAGAGCATGGCGTTCTGCTGTATCTCCACCGGCGTGTTCATGTTCCCAAATCAGAGGGCAGCTGAGATCGCCGTGGATACAGTGCGGACCTGGCTGGACGAAACCGGCAGCGATATGAAGGTTGTTTTCAATGTGTTCAAGAATCTTGATCGGGAGATCTATTATAAGATACTGAATTACTAGTGTTTATATGTTTTAAGCAGCTTGCCGATTTGGCATAACTGATATCACACATATCTTTTTACGAGAGCACCGGATACGGTGCTTTCTTATTTTTTGAAGTTTTAGGGAGCATCTGTCGGAACTGTGCAGTGATACCCAAGGGAAATGCCGGGAGCATCCTGTTGATGGCAGGCTGAAATCTCCCGGAAGGAGGATGGCGACATTAATTGTAAAAACGGCTTTGTTTGATGAGTGATAATTTTTTTAAAAAGTTGTAATAAATATGTTGACAAGTTGAGAAGGCAATAATATACTGTGACTTGTAAGAAAGAAAGTTACAAGTTAGAAAGACGGATCAAATAAGGAGGTTGTTATAATGAAAATTGCAGTAATCGCAGCAAACGGTAAGGTGGCAGGCAAGGTTATCACTGAGGCAGTAAACAGAGGATTTGATGTTACGGGTTTTGGACGCAGGGACAACAATTCGGACGCGCAGGAATATGTTAAAAAGGATCTCTTCGATATTACGGCAGATGACCTGAAGGGTTTTGACGCAGTTGTGGATGCTTTCGGAGCGTGGACTGAGGATACGTTGGGACTGCACAGCACTTCGCTGAAGCATCTGTGCGATGTTCTTTCCGGAACAGACACAAGGCTTCTTGTCGTTGGAGGAGCAGGCAGCCTGTATGTGAATCCGGAGCACACGGCTAAGGTTTCTGACGGTCCTGATTTTCCGGATGAGTTCAAGCCTCTCGCGGCAGCAATGGCGAAGGCGCTTTCGGAGCTTCGTGAGCGCAACGACGTGAAGTGGACTTACATCAGCCCGGCCGGGGATTTCCAAGCTGACGGGGAGAGAAGCGGCAGTTACATTCTCGGCGGCGAGGAGCTGACTCTCAACAGTAGAAATGAAAGCATCATCAGCTATGCGGATTATGCTATCGCCATGGTTGACGAGATTGAAAAGGGTGACCACATCTGGCAGAGGATCAGCGTAGTAAGAGAATAGTTGAAAACTTGTAATATCTGCATTGACAGGCCTTGTGCAATTGGGTATATTACATGAGCGAGAGGGGGTTTTGTCAATGCAGATTTCGAGCAAATTTACAATAGCAGTTCATATAATAACGGCAATCGAGTATTTTGGAGACCGGGAGAAGGTGACCAGCAATTTCCTGGCGGGAAGTGTGGGAGCCAATCCGGTGATCGTACGGAATGTGATGGGAAACCTGAAAGAAGCGGGAATCATCGACATCAGCCGGGGCAAGAGCGGGATCAAGCTGGCGAAGGACCTGTCGGAGATTACTTTCTTTGACGTGTACGAGGCCGTTAACCCGATAGGTGAGGAAGGATTGTTCCACTTTCACGAGAATCCGAATATGGCCTGTCCTGTGGGGCGGAGCATTCACAGCGTTATGGATAAGAGGCTGAGGAGGATTCAGGAAAGCATGGAGGCGGAACTGAAGAGAATACGGATCACGGATGTTGTGGCGGATGTTCATAAAGCTACAGAATAAGAACGTTAAGTGGGCTCCTGTCTTTGGGATGGGAGCTCGTTTTATAGGGGGCTGATGATCATGACAAAGAAAATGACTCAGAGTGAGCGGCTTGATTATCTTGTGGAAGAGTTTAACGTTGACGGATATCAGGAATCGATATAGAAAGGACTGAGTGACTTGAGATATTTTACAGGAAACCTGTCCTTTGGAAAGGGCACGAAAGAAGAGCGGATCGCAAAGCTGAAGACGGAAATCGAGGCTGCTGACGCGATCGTTATCGGAGCGGGCGCGGGTCTTTCCACTTCTGCGGGGCTGACCTACAGTGGAGAGAGGTTTGAACGGTATTTCTTCGATTTTGCTGAAAGGTTTGGCATCAGCGATATGTATTCCGGAGGATTCTATCCATTCCCTGATGATGAGACAAGATGGACGTGGTGGGCGAGGCATATCTATTTCAACAGGTATATCGACGCGCCGAAGCCGGTCTATCAGGAATTACTTGAGCTGGTAAAGGATAAGGATTACTTCGTCATAACGACTAATGTGGATCACTGTTTCCAAAAGGTGGGATTTGACAAGCAGCGTCTGTTCTACACGCAGGGTGATTACGGGCTGTTTCAGACGGTGGATGGCAGTAATGGAAAGACCTGCGATAACGAGGAATGGGTCATGAAGGCCATGGAGGCTCAGGGTTTCGTGAAGGGACCGGATGGCGTGTTCTGTGTGCCTGAAGACAGAAGGATTTCAATGAACATTCCGACGGAGTTGATCCCGAAATGGCCGGATGACGGATCGAATGTGACCATGAACCTCCGGTCGGATGGATCTTTTGTTGAGGATGCAGGATGGCACAGGGCTTCGGCGGCGTACTCCGGCTTTCTGCGGGAGCATGAGGGGCAGCACATTCTGTTTCTTGAACTGGGCGTGGGTGCCAATACGCCTGTGATCATCAAGTATCCGTTTTGGCAGATGACGATGGCCAATGAAAACGCGGTTTATGCCTGCCTGAATTACGGGGAGGCTTTCTGTCCGGGTGAGATAGAGGACCGGAGTGTCTGCATCGACGGAGATATCGGCGAAGTGCTGGCGCTGTTGAAGTGACTTGCTGATGGCCGGCGACAACCTTGTTAAAGAATACGGCCACCTCAACTGGGCGCCCTTTGTGCTTGGTATCGTGATCGTCGGACTGAAAGTGGGATGAATCTACGCGTACCAGGCCGAATGGCAGAACGTGGAATCTTGTTCAGGAGCGTAGTGGATTCTGAATTAAAAGCGCGATTTATGGTTCCTTATTTCAACTTGGATGATTAAGTTGAAATAAGGAACTACTTTTATAGTCATTATTTCAACTTACATTGATAAATTGAAATAAAAATGATATACTGACCATAGTATTTCAAGTTGCAAGGGGGAAAGTTATGGCAAACAGAGCAGGGAGTTTTCGGACGAATCTGTCAGGGGAAGCAGCTTACAAATCTTTTTTACCTTGTCCTCTTCCGCCGGTTCCGGCTGTGCAGATGGATGAGACGATGGTTGCGGCTTTAGTCGAAGCGAATAAGAGTCTTGCGGCCCTGGAGAGTATTTCGTCCAGAATACCGGACATGGATCTGTTTGTGTCAATGTATGTACGCAAGGAAGCTCTCATGTCTTCTCAGATCGAGGGCACTCAGGCAACGCTGGAAGATGTTCTGGATCCGATGATAGAGGAGAATACAAATAAGAATGTCGCAGACGTTGTGAATTATATCAAAGCTACTGAGTTTGCGATTAACAGACTTCAGTCGCTGCCGCTTTGCAATCGTCTGATCAAGGAGACGCACGCAGTACTGATGGAGAACGTTCGAGGTCAGGAGAAAAGCCCTGGCGAATTCCGTCACTCACAGAACTGGATTGGGGGACAGGGTTCCACTCTGAATAACGCGAGGTACATCCCGCCGTGTCCGGAGGACATGGTGACGTCTATGTCAGATCTGGAAAAATACATGAACTCGGAGGACGAACTGGATCTTCTTATCAGGGCGGCTCTGATCCATTACCAGTTTGAGACGATCCACCCGTTCCTCGATGGCAACGGAAGGGTTGGGCGGCTTCTGATCACACTGTTTCTAATGGAAAAAAAGGTGCTGACGACGCCGGCTCTTTATATTTCATATTTCCTGAAAAGGAATCGGATTGAATACTACGATCGGATGACGGAGGTAAGGAACAAGGGGAACTACGAGCAGTGGATCCTGTTTTTTCTGACTGCGATTCTGGAGTCGTCGCAGGATGCGATTGAAACTATCGACAAGTTGACGGTTCTACGTGAGAAGAATGTTGATATTATTAATGGAATGGGACGAGCGAGCAGCAATGCAAAAGTCCTTTTCGATTATCTCGAATCCAATCCGATTATTGATATTCGGAAGACTTCTGAGGCGTTAGACCTTTCGTACAACACTGTATCGTCTGCGGTTAAGCGGCTTGTAGACGCCGGGATCCTGGTACAGACAGAGAACGCAAGCCGTAACAGGACTTTCGCGTATGAGGATTATCTCGAAATTCTGAGAAAAGGCACGTGATAGGGGAGAATAACACGCAAATATCTGTTAAGGGAGCACCGAACCCGGTGCTCCCGAATTTTTTGGTGTAAGTGATTTCGTGGCATGTGCTGACGTAAGGCTGTGATTTCCCGGAGGGGCTGTGCCTATTTCTTTATTAATCCTGAATCATTTCCATACTTCGCAAAAGCTGCAGGAGGTTCTTTGATCCAGAGTTTTGATATGTCGAAATCTTT
>JAIKWW010000119.1 GCA_024684465.1 Clostridia bacterium
TCTGGACAGCCATGCGGAATTTTGTGGAAGAGAACTATCCGAAACTGAAGATGGCAGACTGGCAGACTCCGCGGATGGAAACCCGTGCGAAGTGGTGTTCTTTCGAGCTTGCGGGGGACGGGGAAAAGCAGATCTTATTCAAGGCAGACAGATGCTTCGTAGATCTGGTGATCCCGGGCATGGAGTCCCGCTACGAGGATTTCATGACGAGAAACCGGGAGTTTCTGAGTCAGCATCCCACTTGACTGCCACATAGGGATACTGACTCAGAAACTCCCGGTTTCTCGTCATGAAATCCTCGTAATGCGACTCCATGCCCGGGATCACCAGATCTACGAAGCATCTGTCTGCCTTGAATACGATCTGCTTTTCCCCGTCCCCCGCAAGCTCGAAAGAACACCACTTTGCACGGGTTTCCATCCGCGGAGTCTGCCAGTCTGCCATCTTCAGTTTCGGATAGTTCTCTTCCACAAAATTCCGCATGGCTGTCCAGAAGGCCGTGTGCAAAGCCGACTCATCACTGACGAATCTGTCCCTGCGTCCCTCGATAGCCCTGACCAGCAGCTGTTTTTCAAAGCTCCTTGGCAGGAAAAAAGATCCCAGCCGCTCGTAGGTCACACTGCAGTCAAATCTGTCCCTCTCCGGATTTGTCTCGATATACGCCTCCGGCCCTATGAGCACAGTACGGTAGTCATCGTACATTCCGGCAGCTACGCCGGTTTTTCCCATCTCAGTATAGTCCTCAGCAGACTGTTTCTTTGCATTTCCATCGATCTGGTTTTCGATCAGCAGTCCCAGCCAGCGATTGCCATCGGTGATTATCAGTGTGATATCCGCCTCCGCGGAATCGTCACTCAGAGAGCTTCTCGCCTTGTCCAGTTCAAAGCTGCCACTGATTCCCACATCCCCCAGAAATCCGTTCAGATATTCCCGGTTTTCCATGAAAGTGCGGATCAGCAGCAGATCCACGTCCCGTTCCAGCACTTCCGTCATTATCAGATTTTTTCCGGCCATAGTAAATTTCCTGTTCCTCCCCGGGGTTTTTCAGCACGCGCGGTTTTGCAGAAATATCCCGTCCCTCCGGGAATTTTCAGCGCGCAGCTTTTCGGAAATATCCCGTCCCTCCGGGAATTTTCAGCACGCACTTCGTCGAAGATCTTACGACGCTGACGGCCCGGGGCCTGAATTATTCATTCTTCTATTTATTAATATCATACTACCCGTGAAGAATTATGTCACCCGCGTTCTGGCAATCGGGAGCAGAATATCAGGATCCATCGCAGGGATTCGCAAGCCGACCTCCGTACTCGGCGTTTCCATTCAAAATACAGATCACCGGGTCAGCGTCCGAATCTGTTATTCAGATCCTCAGGTCTGCGATCGCATTTTATATGCAGATCACCGGGTCAGTGTTCCCGTCAGAAATGCATATTCTTAAGCTCCCGGTACAGATTTCGTTAATAATTCACGTCAATCCCCCATTAGACTCACATGTACTATTCAATTCGCCATCATCATTTCTTCACACTTCCGGGGCATAATGTACTTGTAAGTTGAAGAACGGCAGAACGAAAAAGCCGGGCGGCTTACAGAACAAACTCAC
This sequence comes from Clostridia bacterium, assembly GCA_024684465.1. GTDB lineage: Bacteria > Bacillota > Clostridia > Peptostreptococcales > Anaerovoracaceae > JAIKWW01. The sequence continues at coordinate 1,604 of JAIKWW010000119.1, forward strand.
ACAAATCACCTTTATTCTCCTAAAATAATAACGAAAACAATGACAACCTAAAAATCCCCTTCCCGGAGTGATGACCGGAAGGGGATTTTTAGTGGCAATTTTAAATATTTGTGGCAATTCTTAGTTTATTGGCATTTTCGAGTATAATTAGAATCTGTTGCTGTCCTTAGCGATGTGCTGAGGCCACCACTGATAGTATTCGTTTGGATGAGCCTTGGAAAGACCGTCGTAAGTAGCTCTTACCATTACCGGCTCGCCTGTCTTGCGGTTTGCGTGAACAAGCGCGTCTCCGGAAGCAGCCAGTTCCTTTATCACAGCAACGATTTCCTCGTCTGTGCCCTCGATGTAATCCTGAAGGTCAGCGATAGTCATGTGGAGACCCTGGTTGATCTTGTAATCCTCAGCCAGAACGTTCAGCATGTTCTCTGCAGTGCATGCAACCTTCTTCTCAACCGGGCTGTAGTCCACAACCGGAAGACCGACTTCCTTGTCGATAACTCTGCGAGGCCATACGAAGTCTTCAGGATAATTCTTGATCTGCTGTCTGAAGATAGTCAGATCACAAGCTTCGATAGTACCGCCGGCGATGTGGTTGGTCTTTGCGATCTCGAAGATGTTCTTGATCGGATAGAAGTTGTTTACGCCGTCGCCGCCCATGAGCTGGGTTGCTTCATTTGCGGACTGGAGCAGGAACTGGATTCCGTAACCCTTGATAACACTCGCATCTACTGTGATGTTTTCATCCAGATCCCACTGCTTTGCTGTTACATAAGTAGCGTCTCTTACGAACTTGAGTCTTGCGATCATGTGGGAAACCTTGTCCTGGTTCTGGGAAATATCCATAGTCGGCTTTCCGAACTGGATTCTTCTCTGAGCGTAAGGAACAGTGTAGTTCAGGAGCATTTCCTGCATACCCACGATCTGACCTGCGATATTTGTTCTCTCATAGTTCAGGCCCTGCATCATGATCTTGAAGCCGTCGCCCTCGTTACCGATTCTGCAGAATTCAGGAATCTCAACGTTGTCGAAGATCAGAGAACCGTTCTGGATGTATTCGAAACCGAGGATCTCATTGATTCTCTCTGTTACGATGCCTTCAACCTCATCCTTGCATACCATGAATGCGGACAGGTGCTTTCTCTTCTTGACCATTTCAGGATCGGTGGAAGTTACAGCGTAGATGAAGTAATTCTTTGCGATGCCTGCGCCTACGATGAATCTCTTTCTTCCGTTGAGAACGTAGCCGCCGTCCTTCTTTTCAGCTCTCAGAGCGATTCCCATGGTGTCTGTTCCTGCAGTAACCTCAGTGATCGCAACTGCACCCGGCTCGCCGGAGGCGATCTTAGGCAGGAACTTTGCCTTCTGCTCTTCGGTTCCGTTTTCGAGGATCTGACGGAGACCACCATTCATATTGCCTACTGTCATGTAGCCGATGCCCGGGCAATATTTGAACATCTGCTCTGCCAGCATGACAGAACCTGTGCAGCCGAGGCCCAGGCCGCCGTATTCCTTTGGAACTGCAGCTCCGATGTAGCCTCTCTTGCCGATTTCTTCAAATATCTTGTACGGCCACTCACGAGTGTATCTTGCCTTTGCTTCTTCCTTTGCAACCGACTTCATGAATTCGCCTACTTCATCGTAAAAATCTTTCTGTTCCTGTGTCCACCACCAATAAGGTTTCATAACGTTCTCCTTTCAAAAATACGAATCTTTTGTGATCGAATCTCATTATTTTAATGTGTCCAAAAGCCTTTTTTCCGGTCAATCTTCATCAATTGTCCTTGCCCTGCCTATTAGAATCAGCAGGCACCTGTGATGCCGGCGGCATCACTTTTATTACGTTTGCATGCATATAATATGTCATCTAACGACATTGTACAATTAGTTACATTATTGAATCCGATTACAGGAATGTAACTACTTATATACAGGTAACTAATGAAATCTAAAGTTTGAAAATAACGCACACCTATTTTAGTTATGCTAACGATATGGTATAATATCATAGCGTTTATATTGATAATTGAACGCTGTGGCACTTTTATCATTAGGGCAATTTTAGTTTTTTGGGGTTAAATTATGGCAAAGACAGTAAAAGGGGATTTTCCTTACGGCCATTTTTTTAAGATGGTCGGCGGCAAATGGAAACCCTATATTCTTATTGCAATTAATTATGAAGGGCATATTCGTTTCAACGAGATCGTGCGCACCTGGGAGGATATATCCTCAAAGATGCTCTACACGCACCTGAAGGAGCTCATAGCGGACGGGCTGATCAGCCGCCATGAGATACCTGATTCCCGCCAGCACACGGAGTATACTCTGACCGAGAAGGGCAAGGCGGTCATTCCCATCCTGAAGAGCATATATAAATTTGCAATGGATGATATGATCGAAAAGGACATGCAGATCGATTCCAGGGCCTTTGACTTCTACAATCCGGCGAACAAGGCCAGCGGAGGGGACTGACGATCCGGAGGATGATCATATTAATATAATGCCGGGGCTGGTAACCCGGTTGATTTATATCGGGAATTGCCGGAGACTGACGATCCGGAGGATGATCACATTAATATAATGCAGAGACTGACGATCACGGCGATCAGTTTTGTTGTGCTTGAAACAAAAGAACTGCCGTACCTTACCGGTACGACAGTCCTTTTTTTGGGTATTTGTCAGGAAATTTGCAATTCGTTTATAGCTTTCGGCTGTCAGATCAGTGTAAAACTGCCGGCTGCGCTGAAGCGTGGCTCGTGATATAGTCCTCGAGTCCGCCCCACTCTTCCATGAAGATTTCCGCAGGCATGAGCTTAGGGCCGCCCTCCGGAATGATAGGCTTGAACTCCATGTGGTCAAGGATGTCCTTCTGAATGTCGATTCCCGGTGCCACCTCTGTGAGAACAAGGCCTTCAGCCGTTTTTTCCAGCACGCATCTTTCAGTGATATAGAGGGATCTGTGTCCCATCTTGTAAGACTGGTCCGCATTGTAAGCCAGCTCCACGCAGCTCTTCTTGAACTTAGGATACTGACCTTCGTGAACGATCTCCAGTTTGCCGTTTTCTACCTTTGTCTTTATTCCCTTGGCTGTGAAAGTACCAATGAAGATGTTAGTCTTCGCAGTGGAAGTAATGTTGATGAATCCGCCGATGCCCTGAAGGCTGCCGTTCAATCTTGTCGTATTGATGCTGCCGTGCTCGTCAGATTCACTGAGTCCGTAAATGCCGATGTCCAGATTTCCCCCGTCGAAGAAGTAGAAGTGATCGCACTGATCGCAGGATGCTTCAACGTCAACGTGAGTACCGAAACTCTTTCCGGACTGCGGGATGCCGCCGATGCTTCCGGACTCGGAAATTACAGAGAGAATATTGTCACAGCCCTCTTCAGCCAGGACGTTGCCGATGGCCTGAGGGTTGCCGATTCCAAAGTTTGCCTTCATGCCCGGGCGGAGCTCCATAGCAGCTCTTCTGCACATAACCTTGATGCCGTTCAGAGGCATATGTTCATGAGATTCCTCCACAGGTACTCTGAAACCAGGGGTGTAATCTCTGCGGAAATGTGTATCGCCGGTCTGCATGTAGTATTTGTCGTAATCTTCACATACTACGACATAGTCAACATAGATTCCCGGAACCTTTACCAGACGTGGATTGAGCTGTCCAACTTCAACCACGTTTTCAACGCCTACGATGACTTTGCCGCCGCAAGCCTTTACAGCCTGTGCCACTGCGAGGAGTTCCAGGTTAACTGATTCGTTTTCGCAGGTAATATTTCCGTTTGTGTCGGCAGTTGTGCCTCTCATCAGGCCGATATCGATCTTCCATGGTTTAAACAGAAGATACTCGTCGCCCTGAAAATCAGGAACGTACTCTACCAGATCCTCGCCCTCGTCCTTAGTGAGCTGGTTCTGCTTGCCTCCGTTAACTCTCGCGTCAACGAAAGTACCGAGGCCGACCTTGCTCAGGAGACCCGGGGAATGTCTTGCGATCTCTCTGTAGTTCTGAAGCATAACGCCCAGCGGGAGAGTCCATGCCTTGACCTCGTTATTGAGGATCATTTCGAGACGATGAGGAGCAGAGCCCGGGTGGGAAGTAATAAGTCTGTCAACGAGACCCGGAACAGCCCAGATGTCTTCGCCTCTGCCTTCCCAGTTGCCGAGACCTGCAGCATGGATATGTCTCATATTCTTCGGATGTCCCGTTTCCTGAAATCTTTCAACAACAGCACGAGCAACATCTTCAGGCCAGCCGCCCAGGGTAAAGCATGTACTTGCAACAGTATTACCGTCCTTGAACAGTTCAGCAGCTTCCTGTCTTGTTATAAATTCTGCCATTTCTTTCTCCTTATTATTGCCGGGAAATAACCGGCTTCACTCACTCCGTATGAAGATATATGACCTTTAATGAATATTCATGCAAATGCTACACACATATAATTGATGTTGCAAATAACATATGCACGAATATAATATGCAAACGTATTATTTTCACAAAAAGAATATAAAACAATCCCGGCGCATTATCAAGGACTTACTTTTTTGAATCTGGTTTCCTTTTGGTAGGTAGTGCTGATGTCAGGGTTGACTTTGCGGATCTGAGCCCTGGGGCTGCGGACTGATGCGGCTGCTCCCGGAAGTTCCTGTTCAGCAACATCCTGCGTGAGATGATCGCTCACGGACAGATCGCGCTTGTGATGATCCTGTTCAGCAACATCCTGCGTGGGATGATCACACACGGATAGGTCGCGCTTGTGATGTTCCTGTTCAGCAGCACCCTGCGTGAGATGATTTCGCCCAGGTCGGTCGTGCTTGAGAAGTTCCTGCGTGAGATGATTTCGCCTGGGCAGATGGTTTGCCGATCTCTGTTTTAACACTGCTTTCCCACCCACAGTTCAGATCACCTTCATTTTTTCATCACACTGGCCGGGCATAATGTACTTGTAAGTTGGAACAAGGCAAAACACCCAATGCCTCCGACTTACAGTACACTCTTTGAAAAACACCTTTTTGCGGACGTATCCCGGCGAATGATGAGCCGTGGAACGTCCCATGCAGGGATTGCCCGCGCCGGACGGGTGCCGGCAATCCACCACTATTCTCCTTAAATAACAACGAAAACAATGACAACCTGAAAAATCCCTCCCGGAGTGATGACCGGCGAGGGATTTTTCAGTTGCATCCGCTGACCTGCAACAGTTCCGCATGATTTTCTTCCGGCTGTTCGCCTTGAGATCTGTTCAATCGCATCCGCTGACCTGCACAGTGGATCATGGGTTTCTTTCGTAGTTCGACCTGGAATTCCTTCAATCGCATTCACTGACCTGCGCTGTGGAATGTATAAAAACAGACATGATAGAATTGAAAATTACCATATTGATTTCTCGGCGGAATCAAGAATCTTCCAGTTCCGGTCTGAATCAGCAGAATTGGTAAGCCGGATTTACGCGGATAAGATATTTTCGGCGAAATCGATGCGATATTTGTTTTTCAGGGATATTGCCAGTCTGGACAGTCGGTTGTAGCAGATTTTCAGCGCGTTTGCAGCAACCCGGAACGCCGAAAATCAACATCACTTTGCCATTTTATGGTCGGTATCAGGGATATTGCCAGTCTGGATATTCGGTTGGTAGTGGATTTTCGGTGAAAAGCTTGCGATATTTGTTTTTCACCGAAAATGCAGACCGATATTTGTTCATCTTGATCCAAGAAGATTCCATTTATGAAAATTAAGAGCAGATTTACCATATTTGTCTAAGATTTTTTCCCATATAATTCCCATTTTGATACTCATACTGACACTACTGGAAATAACTACTATGGCCTTACCGGTTTGAGGCAGAGTATTTTCGGTGAAAAAACGTTTTACATTTCGTTTCACCGAAAATCGAACGCAATATGTTTAACAACTGATCGATTTGAGTCATCTTACTCCGTCAGGCCATTCCCGGGGAAATAAAACGTGGTTCGTTTTTCACTTATATGTTATGCTGATAATGTTAAAAAACAACATCCCTGAGCCCGGGTTACCCGGAGGCTGACTGAACAGCCACGGCGACAGCTCGGGAGGCAGGCTGCAGGTGTTCAACGATACAGATCGACTTTGCAAACAGGAGACCAGCTATGAAAAGTCAAGGGAATAATCACAGGAAATTAGAATAGAAAGAACATTGAAAAATGCGCAACCTAAAAAGACCTCCCAAAGGAAGCCTCAAAAAAACGTATGGGTGTGGAATCTAATCTAAATCAAATTCCACATCGTCCCTGAGCATCTTGTAGATGACACGGACGAGCTTGCCGGCACAATGCCCAAGGGCACTGTAGTGGCCACGACCTTCGGTTCTCTTGGAATCGTAGTAATCCCTGAATGTCTTGTTGTTCTTCACCACGTTGTGAGCAGCATTCATGAGAGAATAGCGAAGAGCAGAAGATCCACGTTTGGACATCCTTGTCTTCTTCGCAGAGAAGTTGCCGGACTGGTAAACTGAAGGATCAAGACCTGCAAAGGCAAGCAGTTTGCGAGGCTTTGAGAAACGGTGTATGTCACCGATCTCACCGAGGATCATCCCGCCATTGATGGGACCGATGCCCGGTATGGTCATGATGACAGAGTCGAGAGAAGAGACAATGTCTTTGATCTCAGCCTCGACCGCATCGATTTGGCTATCCAGCAGCTCGATCTGGGCGATAGATTGAGTTATCTGAACGGATAGAGCTCTGTCGGCAGTGCCGACAGACTTCTGTGCCAGAACTCTTAATTCTAAGGCCATTTCCTTCTTGAAGTGTCCGTGGGAATTAGACACAAGAAGGTTCTTGAGATGAGTCAGATGCATAGAAGCGATCCGGGTAGCAGAGGGAGCTTCTTTAAGGATAGCGTATACAGCCTTCTGATGGATGCCGGACTTGAAGAAGTACTGGAGTTCAGGAAATACCTGATCCAGGTAAGAAGTCAGCTGGATCTTCGTACGGGTACGCTGTTTGACCAGCTTCATCCGGAATCTTCCAAGGTTCTTAAGCTGCATGAGCGCAACGTCATACAGTGTCACGAATCTTGGATCATCCATCAGAGCAACGGCTTTGGCGATCACCAGAGTATCGACCTTGTCTGTCTTGGTCTTGCGGATATTGTTCTTTCGCAAAGATGATGTCTGGATCGGGTTGATCAGACAGACATTGAAGCCCTTAGTGACAAGGAAGGAAACCAGGTTGTTGCCATAGTGAGCAGTCGATTCAAGACTAATGATGATGCTGTCCTTCTCGAAAGAACTGAGTTTGGAAAGCAGCAAATAGAAGCCATCATTGTCATTCAAGAATTCGAACGGCTCGATGAGTACCTGGCCATCGGAATCGATGGCAGAGGCAAAATGATTGAGTTTGGCGATATCAATGCCAACATAGATCATTGAAGACGCCTCCTTTCATAGAGATTTGATACTGTCAGGTCCACCTTACGATTATCCTCGTAAACTTGATCGATATGAGTACTCAGAGGGCGAGCCTCCGGCGACATCCAGCTAATAAACAATTCAGATAATGTAGCGGCAATACACTCCTACTAAGTAGTCAAAGCTACAGAAAAACATCAAAAGTCCACAGTATCTGAATGTATTATGACACAAACAGTAAAAATGGAAAGGAGAGTATGATTTAGCTTTGAACTAATCATACAAGATATAATATGGAAGAATATACATTTGATTACGGAAAAGCAGAGATTGCTATGAAACAGATCATCCAGCAGTTTGACACGCCACAGTTTCCGGGAGCATTCGGCGAACATGCTGAAACAGTGCGCGAGCTGACGATGCAGGCTCAGAAGCTCGTGGCAGACCGGACCGAGCCGGCGACGATTCTCGAGATACTCGAGCAGATCAAACAGTATGCGGTTGAGACCGGCGGCACTCTGAGTGCATCAGTCATTCTCTCTTTCCTGGCGACGGTCATGCCGGATAACTCGTTGGAAGTTTAGCTCTTCCGGCCGGCGACGGGGGCAATGGTCCAAGCCGTGCAGTACCATGCGCTGACAGGCGGCAGCTCAGTTACACCGGCCGGGGGCAATGGTCCAAGCCGTGCCGTACCATGCGCTGACCGGCGGCAGCTCAGTAACACCGGCCGGCGGCGACTCAG
>JAIKWW010000151.1 GCA_024684465.1 Clostridia bacterium
TGAGGAAAAGCTGGCGTCTGATAAAGCAAAGATTGAAAGCGCTTTGGCCGGAAAAGATTTTTCTCTGGAAAGTCCGTCATCTTATCCGAACCTTAGTACGGCTATAGAATACAGCGTAGAGAATGAACCGGGGATGTGGTACGGAGATGAATGGAATGTGGTCGAGGAAGATATTGTAAATCTCGATTATGATACAGCTCAGACACAGTCCGTCAGCGTGAAGCTGAGAATTGAAAAAGGGGATGCTGTTGTAAACACCGATGCGATATCCATCACTCTCACCATTGTAGAGCCTAGCCCGGAAGATAAAGCGAAAGAGGATATTTCGGAAATTGATGATTATTACTTCCTCTATGGATACTACGCGGAAGTTACTTATGGCGCGGATGCGGATACAGTGAAAGCTGCGTTGGAAGCAAGAATAAACCAAATTGTGAATCTGAAATTCCATGACTGGAGAGTAACCGGGCTGGGCGATTATAGTACGACTGATGAGGACGACGAGCAAATAATTAGTAATTGTACGATCTCATCCGAGGGAGGAAACACGACCGGAACTGTACGCCTGAGGATCATGGTGGGGGCTAAGCCTGAGTCCGTAAAAATGGATGAAGACAAAGACAAACTGGAGGCTGCCGGCACGGCTATGACTCTGGCAGGCGAGGAAGCACTGGAAAATGACGCTACAGAAGCCGATGCAAAGGCGGCGCTTGCTGCAAAAGCCAACGGGGTGCCAGGTCTGAACTATCAGGACTGGGCAGCAGGCACGCTGACAGGCTTCAGTGCAGGCACATCCGGAACATATAATGTCACTATCACCTTTACCAGGGGAAATGTGACCACATCTCCTATCGCTGTATCGGTCACTGTAAAGAATGCCAGTGTCGAGGCCAAGATAGCGGCGGATGCAGAAAAGCTTGGAAAGAATGACGGAAATTATAATTATGAGATGGCGGAATCCCTGGCTGTCACCATGGACAGCGCAGATGCTACGGAAGCCCAGGTAATGGCAGCTATCCAGGAGAAGGTCAACAGCCTTGACAGTCTGCAGTACCACAACTGGACAGTAGAGGCACCCGGCTCTAATCAAAATGGCAGTGGATACAGACAGGGCCGCGGTGGTGAACAGACGGTGAATGTGTACTTCAAGGCGGGAACAACTTCAGTTCATGTTTACGGAATTCCTGTTACATGCCCTGAAATCCCTGACAGTGCAAAGCTGGCGTACGACAAGGCTGAAATCGAAGGTTACGAGTATTGGCGTATTTCCACTCCTTCAGATGAAGATGCAGCGAAAGAACTGATTAAGAGCATATTATACAACAATATGGAGCTTTTTTTCACAGATGATTGGCAGGTTGCCAGCATGTCAGGCTATCGTGAACTGAACGGTATGGATGACAGTTATAATCTCACTGTGACTTTAAGCTGCAGGGGCGTGACCACATCGCCGATAAGCGTTGGAGTATTCAATGACTGGTAAAGGAATGCCTGGCAAGTGTGAGGTTAATACTTCAGACCGGCAGTAAATTCAATAAAAAGCCATGCAGGTTCTTTTAAAAAGTTCCTGCATGGCTTTTTTCGTTTTTATGCACGCTTACAGTCATTATCAGGGGAACCCTGTCCCGGAAAACTACCTGTCCTTCTTTTCACCCCGGCAGAGGGAGGCTCCGATGCCCGCTGCGCAGAGCAGTGTCATCACGGTGAAGGCTGTGCGCATGGCTCTTATCATGTCTTCCGGAGATACGGAACTCAGGCTGACATTTCCCACGGTAACAGCTACTACTATGGTGATTACGGACATGGCCACGGACTGGCCCAGATTCCTGGAGGTGGCCAGAACCGAGGAGGCGATTCCCGAATCCTTCTTTGAGACGCTGCCCATGATGGAGTTGGTGTTGGGAGATGAAAATATGGCAAATCCTAAACCCAGAAGCAGCAGTGTGGCGATTATCACCGGGATCGTGGTGTCCTCCGATATGAAGGTGAATATTCCCAGGGCTGCTGCCGTGAGGGCCATGCCGCTTGAAGTCAGTATCCTGGGACTCACTCTGTCTGAAAGACGTCCCGCCCAGGGTGATAACAGAGCCTGCACCAGTGGAGTGGTGATCAGTACGAGCCCCGCGGCCTGGGAGGTGTACCCCTGTATGTTCTGCAGGTAGATGGAGAGCAGATAGGTCACCCCGTAGGATGCGCTGTAGTTCAGCAGCGCTGCCAGGTTTGAAAAGGCGAAGAGCCTGTTTCCGGTAAAGAGATCAAGTCTCAGTATGGGTGAGGCTGCCTTCTTCTCTCTCAGAACGAAGAGGATGAAGAGGATCACACCGGCACATAGTATGATCTTCGGCGCCGTCCCCTCGCTGAGTGAGGAGAGCCCGTATATCAGGGATCCCATCATGGACATGTAAAGCAGACTCCCCGGAAGATCCATGTTCTCCAGGGTGAGCCTGATCCTTGCAGGACACTTTGCCGGTATGTATTTCAATGCAACCACAACGGTGACGGATATGCATATGAAAGTGAAGGCGAATATGGAACGCCATCCCAGGTTGTGGGTCAGAAAACCTCCCAGCACCGGTCCCAGAGAGAGGCCCATGTAAACCGAGGCTACGGAGGTTCCCAGCACCCGTCCCCTCATGTGGGGAGGGAAGGAGTCGGAGAGCAGCGCCGTGTTGGTGGCAAAGATCATGGCTGATGATATGCCCTGGATCAGGCGGAACAGGATCAGCTGTGCTCCGCTGCCTGAAAACAGGCAGAGCAGCGAGGCAGTGGTAAAACCGATCTCCCCTGCGATGAGAACTTTGACTTTTCCGATCATATCTGCCAGCCTGCCGAAGGGAACGCACATGATGGCTGCGGCCAGCATGTAGGCGGCCATGATCCAGCCCACGCTCACAGCACCCATGGAAAATTCGGCGCTTACAGCCGGGATGGAAAGGTTAAGGGCGCTGGCCATGAAGGTGGTGATGAAGGAAGTCATCATCACAACGACCAGGACAGCACGACCTCTTCGTCTGTCTGTTTCAGGATGCTGTCCGCCCGGGGCGCCGGAATTATTGATATTATTATTAATTTTGGATTCTTTATTTTCCATACTCATTTCTGTTGTCATTTCTGTCAAATTCCTCTGTAAAAAATACATTGCTTTTATAACAATAATATTACCCTGACCGCCGGTTGGCAAAGAAAAAACAACGAAAGGATTGAAAATGCTGATTTTTTTGAAAAAGATCGCGGGGGTGCATTATCTGAGAGGATTAAAAGCCGATATATTTAATGTTAAAGAATACGATTCACAGAATCTGAAATAGTTTATGAATAACATTGGAGGAATATCATGCAGACCAGATCAAGGTTCTTAACGTTTATGGTATTGGCGTGTATTTGTTTCGTGGCTGTTGCGGCAGTGTTCGCAAGGCCTGACACGCTGGTAAAGATGCTCCTGCTGGGAGGCATCGCGGTGGCTTTTCTCATCTTCGCCGTTTTGGCGGCAGGTCAGGTGAACAGGCTGAGCGATGCGGTGGCAGGGCTCAGAGAGTATTCGGAGTCCGTTTCAAAGGGACGGAAGCCTTCCGACACTGATCTGGAAGAGGATGAGGATTTCGGACCTATCATCAGCAATTTCCTCGGTGTGGAAAAAAAGACGGTTACAACTGTTTCCGATGACGTGCAGAAGCTCATAGGTGCTCTGAACAAAGTTGCGGAGGGCAACTTTAAGAAGAGCGATCTGAAGGTTTCAGCGGAATATCAGCCGATCCTGGATGCAATCAATGCTGCGGCAGGCAGTGTGGGTGCCAGCATAGGGGATATCAACGGCGCGGTCGAGCAGATCGCCATCGGCGCAGATCAGGCTTCCGGTTCCGGAAATGCTCTCAAGAGGAGCATCGACGAGCAGATTGGCGCTGTAACCGAGCTGGCAGCAACATCCCAGCAGATTTCCAATCATGTTACCAATACTGCGAAGAATGCTGAAGAGGCTAAGATGGCAGCTGTCATGACAAGCGAAGAAATCAGCAACTGCAGCTCCGAGATGCAGAATATGATCGGAGCGATGGATGAGATCAGTCATTCTTCCGATGAGATTGCCAAGATTATCAAGACTATCGAAGATATCGCGTTCCAGACAAACATCCTGGCTCTGAATGCCGCAGTGGAAGCTGCCAGAGCAGGCGATGCGGGCAAGGGATTTGCGGTTGTTGCGGATGAGGTTAGAAATCTCGCAAACAAGAGCGGTACAGCTGCAAATGATACGACGGAACTCATAAAGGCTTCGCTGGCTTCCGTTGAGAAGGGAACCCAGATCGTTCAGAGAACGGCTGCTTCACTGGAAGCTGTTGTGAAACATTCTGAAAAGTTCAGGACCATAGTGGAGGAAATCTCCGAAGCCACAGAGGATCAGGCGTCCTCCATCGTACGTGTCAATTCCGGGATCGCGTCACTCAATGAAAGTATTCGTTCCGGAACAGATCTGGCAAACGAGAACACATCTGCATGCAGCAACCTTTCATATGAGGCTCAGAGCGTGATGCAGGTTATGGGAAGCTTCAGTCTGGATGATTCGATAATCATCGACAGAGAAATGAATTACAGGGCTAGCTTCAGCGAGGAACCTGATTACGGATTCACGGGAGGATATATGCCTGACCCTGAACCGGTACCTGAGGTCAAGCCTGAACCGGCACCTGTGCCGGTGCGCAAGGCGCCGAAGGCGGAGCCTAAGCCTGAATCGAAAGCTGAGCCTGCACCTAAGGCGGAGCCGAAGCTTGAGCCAAAGGCAGCTCCAAAGCCTGCAGCACCAAAAGCAGCACCTAAGACAGAGGCGGCAGCCAAGCCTGCAGCGGAAAAACCGGCGGCACCTGCACCAAAACCTGCAGAGAAGAAACCTGCCACATCCGGAGACAGACCTGAGATGCCTAATAGGGTGTCAGCTCCGATCCCGTCATCTGCAGACGGTGCAGTTGCGGGACTCTATACGGCTAATGAGGATGTGTACGATGACGAACACATTCCTGACGATCCGGATCCAAAATATTGAGAGATAGTTTCATTCATATATACTCTTTCAACTTACAAAACTCCCTGCAGCTTTCGCTCAGGGAGTTTTGTATAGTTTTTAAAACATCACTGCGAATAATTCCCCTATTAGTGGTATAATATAAAAATCAGTTTCTCCTGTCGGATCACGACGGGAAATCGCTGGAGACCCGGGGCATGAAAACGGGATTATCCTGAGCCCGGGCATTTGACTCCGCCGGGAGCGGAGCTGCTGAAAGATATATTTGAATCAGGAAATTAACGTAAAGGGGAAAAAGAAAAAATGTACTTTAATTACCTTGCAAAGGATGATCCGGAGATTACAGAGGCAATGAAGCGTGAAGTCAACAGACAGAAGACGAAGATCGAGATGATCGCATCTGAGAATTTTGTCAGTCAGGCAGTTATGGAGGCTCTGGGAAGTGAACTCACTAACAAGTATGCAGAGGGTTATCCGGGCAAGAGATATTATGGCGGATGTGAATTCGTAGACGAAGTGGAGACACTGGCAATCGAGAGACTGAAGAAGCTCTTCGGAGCGGATCACGCAAATGTTCAGCCTCACAGCGGCGCAAATGCGAATACTGCTGTATATCAGGCTGTTCTGGAATACGGCGATACGGTAATGGGCATGGATCTGTCCAACGGCGGTCACCTGACACACGGTTCCCCGGTTAACTATTCCGGCAAGTCTTACAACTTCATCTCCTACGGACTGAATCCGGAAACAGAGCGCATCGATTTCGACAATGTCAGAGAAATGGCTCTGAAGAACAAGCCTAAGCTCATCGTAGCAGGAGCCAGCGCTTACGCCAGGGAGATCGACTTTGCGAAGTTCAGAGAGATCGCAGACGAAGTGGGCGCGATCCTGATGGTGGACATGGCGCATATCGCAGGTCTGGTGGCAACCGGTCATCACATGAATCCTTGCGAATACGCAGACATCGTGACAACCACGACTCACAAGACACTGAGAGGACCGAGAGGCGGCGCCATCCTTTGCAGAGAGGAATATGCCAAGGCAATCGACAAGGCCATCTTCCCGGGAACACAGGGCGGACCTCTGATGCACACCATCGCAGCCAAGGCAGTCTGCTTCCACGAAGCGGCTCAGCCTGAATTCAAGGAATACATCGATCAGGTCTGCAAAAATGCCCAGGCACTGGCAAACGGTCTCCTGGACAAGGGCTACAAGCTGGTTACCGGCGGCACTGACAACCATCTGGTCCTGCTGAACCTGGTTGACAAGGGCCTCACGGGAAAGGCTGCCGAGAAGCTCCTGGATGACTGCAACATCACGACAAACAAGAATACAGTACCTAATGACCCTCAGAGTCCGTTCGTAACCAGCGGCCTGAGACTGGGAACTCCTGCCATGACCACCAGAGGATTCAAGGAAGAGGACGTGCTCAAGACTGTAGAAGCTATCGACCTGGTGCTCAGTGCTCCCGAGGACGAGGCTTCCATGGAGAAGGCGAGAGGAATCGTTAAGGAACTTACAGACAAGCACCCGTTATACGAATAGGATATCAATGCCGGAACTGCCGGTTCGGGCTTGATTTTTCGGGGGAATCCGCATGTTTATTAACAAGAGACTTGACAGAGCATACGATAATGCGAGAATAATCGAATTTGACGACAGCCGTCCCATGGTATTCATGTCCGACTGCCACAGGGGCGACAACAGTCAGAATGATGAATTCGGTCAGAATGTACTCATCTATTATCACGCGCTGCAGTACTACTACAACGAGGGATTTACCTACGTGGAGGCAGGAGACGGGGACGAGCTGTGGGAAGTGCCCGACTACAAGTACATATACACTGCTCATCCGTCCAATTTCAAACTTTTGCGGCAGTTCCTCGAAGAAGACAGACTGCTGATGCTGTGGGGAAACCACAACACGCAGATAAAGGATCCCGAGTATGTGAAAAATCACATGACCAGGGATTACGATGACTATCTGGATATAGATGTGGAGATCCTGCCGGGGATCGATCCCTGTGAATCTCTCCGACTTAGGTATAAAAATACCGGACAGGAGATATTTGTCCTTCACGGACATCAGGGAGAACTCTTCAACGATTATCTGTGGCCGGTCACTCTGGCCGGAGTGCGTTATTTCTGGCGTTTTCTCCACAAGATCGGATTCCGTTACGCGGCAAATCCCGCCAGGAACAAGTTCCGCATGGCCAAGGTCGAACGGAAGATAACAAAGTGGATGGAAGACAAGGATTTTCTCCTTATCTGCGGTCATACACACCGGCCGCGATTCCATCTGCCGTCGGATGCCAGCCGTTATTTCAACTGCGGCTGCTGCATTCATCCCCGGGGTATCACCAGCATTGAGATGGCCTACGGCGAGATCGCACTGGTGAACTGGAAGATGCATACCAGAAATGACGGAATGGTATTTGTCCGCAGGACGATATTAAAAGGGCCGGAAAGGCTGGAAGACTATATCAGACATGAAACTTCAGCTCAGCTGAATGGAAAGGAGTCGGAATAATGGACGTGAGAGTGATCACTATCAGCCGTCAGTTCGGAAGCGGCGGAAGAACAGTGGGCAGGAAGCTGGCAGAGGCTCTTGGATTCAAGTTCTATGACAGCGAGCTCGTGAAGAAGATCTCCGATGAGACCGGTTTCAACGAGAAGTTCATCGAGGACAAGGGTGAACATGCATCCTATACGTCAAAGCTGGCATCCATATTCAATGGACGGCAGAGCTACGGCACGATGAACGGTCAGTCCACTGCAGATTATCTGTGGGGAATAGAGAACAAGATCATAAAGGATCTGGCAGAAGAGGGCGGATGCGTGATCGTGGGCCGCTGCTCCGACTACATCCTGAGAGAGCGGAACGACGTGCTGGATATCTACATCCACGCCGCTCCGGAATTCCGTGCTGCCAGGATCGTTAAGAATTACGGAGAGCCTTCCGAGGGAATTGACAAGGCTATGAAGGTCAAGGACAAGAAGAGAGCCACGTACTATTCCTATTATACCGAAAGAAATTTCGGAGATGCTGACAACTACGACATTGCCCTCGACACGGGAGTGCTGGGAGTGGACAATGCTGTCAGGCTGGTACTGGATGCCATCGAGGCTTTGAAGCAGGAATAGGATTCCTGCGGAACGAGCTGTTATCAACGCCCCGGTGATTTTGCCGGAGGCTTGTTATATTAATATGAGCGGAGGCCCGCTCCAGTGAAAAAGGAGGCAATTTCAATGCTTTATGAATTTACGTTCCCTTCATTTAACGAACGCGATCAGGTTCAGGCCTGGTATTATGTGCCGGCAGCGGAACCTACGGGGATAGTTCAGCTGGTTCACGGCTACGGTGAGCATTCCAGAAGATATCTTCATATGATCGTGAAGTTCATGGATGCCGGATATATCGTTGTGGCTGACGATCATGTGGGCCACGGCAGAACCGCCGTACTGAACGACACCTGGGGCGACTGGGGAGACAAGGGCTTCGAGACCATGGTGGAAGATGAGTACAGCCTCATGAAGCTGGCAAAGGAACAGTTCCCTGACCTTCCGTACTTCTTCTTCGGTCACAGCATGGGTTCTGTGATCACGAGACAGTTCATGGCCAGATACGGCGGCGAACTTGATGGCGTGACGCTCTGCGGGACCTGCGGCACTTTCGATTCCGCTGAGGCGGCGAGGATCCTGGAGGAGGATCTGGCTGCAGGTAAGGCAAACGAGACAGACCCGGCAGCTGCAGAGGCGCTCATGGGTTGGATGAACGAGCGGATCGAAGATGTGAAGATCGGCAACGAGTGGATCTGCCACGACGAGTTCGTCCAGAAGGATCACGCTCAGGATCCGCTTAACGCCTTTGTGAGACCTATCACTAACAAATCCCTGCTCTACTTTATCCGGATGATGGATGATGTTCAGGGAGAGGAATGGGCGAAGAAGGTGCCTGTGGAACTTCCGATCTACAGCATCGGCGGCGATCAGGATCCGTTCGGTGGATACGCTTCCGGGCTCTACGAGGTTTCAAACAACCTCATCAAAACCGGACATGATGTGTTCACCGAGATCTACAACGGACTCCGTCACGAGGTGCACAACTACGCTGACGCCAACGATGACGTGGAGGAAGGCATCATAGACTTCATGGACAATATCGCTCTGGGGGAGTAACCTGCCGTAAGGGTAATTTGCCAAACCCGGAGGATCTACAGTAAAATATACGGATTTTTTCCCCGGAACTGCGGAATGCGGTGGGTCGGTCCCTCTGCGTCCCGCAGGCTCCGGGATTTTTTATGTCCGGAGGAATTGAATATTAATGTTGCAGAACTGACTGTAACGAAATATAATAAGCTAATGTGTTTAAACCCACGTTTGTTGAAACAATGACACGGAGACGTTATGCCTTTAATTGATAAATTCAGTATTTTACTCGATAAATTGAAAAATCTGCCCGGCGGATTCAGGAACGGCGGGGGAAAAACTGTGTCTTCCTCCGGGAAGAACGAGATCCCTGTGGGAAGAGCCTATTGGATGCGCTGGCTGATAACCGTCGGGCTCATTGTGCTCTCCGCACTTCTTCTGACAGTCATAAGCCTGTATTACGCAGCTGACAACATGGGCGGAGATATCTTCGCTTCATATTTCTACAATCCGCTGATATTCATCATGAATTATCTCCCGGTGCTGCTGATGATGCTGACATTCACCTTCCTGACCAGGAGGGCGTGGATCGGATATCTGCTCACGGCACTGCCGGTGTACGGACTGGCTCTGGGTAATTATTTCAAGATCACCCTGAGAGACGATCCACTGCTGATGTCGGATCTGGGACTTCTGTCCGAGGCGGGAGATATGGCCGGGAAATACTCGGTTTCATTTTCCGGAGGAATGATCGGATTTGCATTATTATTACTGTTAAATGCCGCAGTACTGGCGTTTCTGGGAAAAGGAAGAACCCGCAGGATCTGGGCAGGATTTCTGGGAGCGGCCTTGTTCGGGGCTGCCGGATGCGGTTTTTCGTCGGCGCTTATCATCAACCCCGACGCCTATGCCGCTGTTGTGAACAGCAGCGGTGACTACAGTCCGCTGGATGCGGCGGAGCTGTACCAGTCAAAGGGCGTGGTCTATCCTTTTATAAACAGCATCGGGGCGGCATTCCCCCACAAGCCGGATGGATACTCCGTGGCGGCTGCTGAGGAGATTCTGGGTAGATATGAGACGGAGGATATCCCGGAGGATAAAAAGGTCAACATCATCGGGATCCAGCTGGAGGCTTTCAACGATTTTTCAAAGTTTGAGAGCATCGATTTTGTGAAGGATCCATATGACATATACAAGGGCATTCTGGAGGAGTCTTATTCGGGAAGGCTCATCACGAACATATTTGCGGGAGGAACGGTGGATACGGAACGCTGCTTCCTGACAGGCTATGTGGAATACGGCAGTTTGGACAGGGAGACGCCTACCTACGTGAGATATCTCAACGACCAGGGATATTACTGCTGGGGAGCGCATCCGGGCTACAGCTGGTTCTATGACAGAAATACTGTCAACGCCAATATGGGTTTTGAGAAATACATGTTCTACGAGGACAGATATGAGGCAAAACAGTTTCGGGGAGAGGGCGAGATCGCCCAGGACGCGGGGTTCCTGCCGGATATCTACAACGTGTACAGAGATTTCCTGAAGAATCACGGGGATGATTACACATTCTCTTTCAATGTGACCTATCAGAATCACGGGCCTTACTATGACTTTATGCTGGGCAGCACAGAGGAATACGTTTCAAAGGAATATTCTGATGCAAGCTACGCCATAGCGAATAATTATTTTACGGGGATCCGGAATACCAGCGTTCAGCTCAGGAATCTCATAAATAATCTGGAAAACGATTCGGAACCTGTGGTGCTGGTATTCTTTGGAGACCACAATCCGTGGATGGGAGACGACAAGAGCGTCTACAACGAGTTCGGGATAAATCTGGACACTTCCACCGAAGAAGGCTATCTGAACACCTACGAGACGGATTATGTGATCTGGGCAAATACGGCTGCGAAGGAAAAGCTCGGAAATGATTTTGTGGGAAAGGGCCCGGATGTGGGTTCGAATTTCCTGATGAACGTGCTCTTTGAACAGCTGGGCTGGGGCGGTAACGACTACATGAAGTTCACCGATACGGTGATGAAGGTGTCTCCGCTCATGGCGAAGAACAGCTACTATCTCACGGAGGACGGCCTGGTGGGCAGCCTGCCGGAAAAGGATGCGGCAAAGATGAACGAGTACCGCATCGTCCAGTATTACGAGAAGTACGACGCTGCGGTGCACGCGCTGCGTACTTTCGGGTACGAGCCTCCGTCTCCGAAAAAGACTGCCGTGCGCTGGGTGGACTACGGCGGGCTGACACTGAAGCAGATGGAAGAGCAGCAGAGGCTTCTGGAGGAGCAGGCGCTGCAGCAGGAAGCGGAACAGGAAGATGAGACGGAGGAAGAGTCCGGGGACGAGCAGCAGGCTGAGCAGGAAAGCCAGGGTGAGGAAAGTCCTGCACAGGCGCCGCGGCACGAGGGCCAGGCTTCCGGCGACCGGGGCGGCGCGGAGCATACGGCAAAGCCGGAACCGGCATCACATGAGGGCGGAACATCGCCTGCACCTGAACCTGCACCGGTTCCGGAGACACCGGCCGGGGGAGGCAGCGAGGGAACACATGCAGAGGAGCCTTCTCCTGAAGATGAAAGCGGAACAGTAGTATAGCAAGAGAGGAAATATATAAATATGATAACGAGTAAACAGAGAAAATTCCTGAAGGCCATGGTTCATCCGATGGATCCGACGGTTTACATCGGAAAGAACGGTCTCACGGAAAATACGATAAAGGAAATGGATAATTATCTCAGGGTTCACGAGCTGGTGAAGGTAAAGCTCCAGGACGGATGCCTCGACGACCCGAAGGAACTGGCGAATATAGCTGCCGAAAAGCTGGGAGCTGAGTTTGTACAGGCTATCGGCAGGAAGTTCTCCCTGTACAGGGCTTCCGAAGATCATATCATTGTACTTCCGAGATAGACGTGGAGCTGACAGAAGATGAACAACATTGACGAATTGATGGAAACTGTCGGAATTGACAGAACCATATTTCTGGAGGATCTGGATCAGATCCTCGCTCAGGACGGAAAGTACCTTCCCAGGTATACGCAGGAGCAGCGAGATGCCGTGATGGCTCATATTGAGAAATACTTCAGCGACGGCAGGGGCTTTCTGATAGAAGATGACTGCAACAAACTGATGAACGTGGATTTTTTCGTATCAGAGCCGACTGAGAACAGGGACTTCTATACGATCGTGACGGTGGGAATGGGCGCCATGCTCATGAACGTTCCGCGGATGTATGCCACCATGATACCTTCCAGGACTGAACTCATGATCTGCCTGCCGAAGGAGTGGAAACTGAAATCCAGGAGCCGCAGGTGGAACTGGCCTTTAAAATACATGGAGAACATAGCGAGGATTCCGATCATCGAGGACAGCTGGTTCGCTCTTGGTCATATCATCCCGGTTCATCAGAACCTGGCTGACAACACGAAGCAGTCGGGATTTCTGCTGCTGGAACCTCAGGAAAATGTCCCCGAGAGTTTCAAAACAGAGCTGGGAGACGGGACTGAGGTGAGCTTCCTTCAGATGATCCCCCTCTACGAGGAGGAGATGGACTACGAAAGCCAGTTTGGGTTTGACGCACTGCTGGACAGGATGGCAGATGTGTCCCATATCGTGGATACGGGAAGACTGAATTCCTGCGAGGATTTTAACGGACTGATCCAGTAGATCGCCGGCTTTTTTCAAAGTTGTCTTTTTATTTGAATTAAGCTACCAAAACCACGAAACATGGTATAGAATATAAAGGTGACGTCAAAAACGTCATATTGTTCGTAATGACATTTTGCAAATCGCTCCTATCGGGGGCGAAACAGGATTTTGCACTGGAAAAAGTATTTTATTAGGAGAAGACAAAGTGAAAACTTTAGACCCCGCTAAGTTAGAAATCAAAGATCCAAAGGCTGTTTACAGAAACCTGTCACCGGCTCAGCTGGTGGAATTTGCTCTTCGCAGAGGCGAAGGCGAACTGAACAGCACCGGCGCGATTGTTGTAAATACCGGAAAGTACACCGGCAGGAGCCCTAAGGACAAGTTTATTGTAGACACACCGGGAATCCATGATGACATCGCATGGGGAAAAGTTAACAGACCGATAGAACGTGAAAAGTTCGATTCTATCAAGAAAAAAGTTCTTGATTATATGAACGGAAAGGAAGTTTTCGTATTTGACGGAATGGCAGGCGCCGATCCGAAGTATGCGAAGAAGTTCCGCGTTATCAACGAACAGGCTGCACAGAACCTGTTCATCCATCAGCTCCTGATCCGTCCTACAGAGGAGGAACTGGAGAATTACGGAGAACCGGATTACACTGTTCTGGTCGCTCCGGGATACAAATGCGATCCTGAGGTTGACGGAACTTACTCCGAAGCAGCCATCATGATCGACTATGAAGCGCATTACATTGTGATCTGCGGATCCGGATATGCAGGTGAGATAAAGAAGAGCATCTTCTCCACCATGAATTTCATCCTGCCGAAGCATTACAATGTGCTTCCTATGCACTGCTCTTCAAACATGGATCCTGAAACAGGAGATTCTGCGATATTCTTCGGACTTTCAGGAACCGGAAAGACGACGCTTTCCGCAGATCCTGCAAGAAAACTCATCGGAGACGACGAACATGGCTGGTCTGAAGACGGCGTGTTTAACTTCGAGGGCGGATGCTATGCAAAGTGCATAGATCTGGATCCGGAGGATCAGCCTGAAATCTTCAATGCCATGAAGTTCGGCTCTGTGCTGGAAAATGTGGTAATGGATCCGGAGACCAGAGTGGTTGACTATTTCGACGGAAAGTACACTGAGAATACCCGTGGATGCTATCCTGTAGAATATATTCCTAATTCCGCGATTCCGGGAAAGGGCGGCATTCCTAAGGTGGTAATATTCCTCACAGCTGACGCTTTCGGCGTATTGCCTCCGATCTCGAGACTCAGCAAGGAAGCGGCCATGTACCAGTTCGTTACGGGCTTTACATCCAAGCTGGCAGGTACGGAGAGAGGCGTTACCGAGCCTCAGCCTACATTCTCAACACTCTTCGGAGAACCGTTCATGCCTATGAACCCGAGAGTATATGCTGAAATGCTGGGTGAGAGAATCGATAAATATGACACAAAGGTTTATCTGGTAAACACGGGATGGTCCGGTGGATCCTACGGTACGGGATCCAGGATCAAGCTCCGTTATACCAGAGCCATGATTACAGCAGCTTTAAACGGCACCATCGAGAATTCCGAATTCCGGCATAATGATGGATTCAATCTGGAGGTCCCGACTTCTGTGGAAGGCGTTCCGTCCGAGATCCTGGATCCGAGAAATGCCTGGGAAGACAAGGATGCCTACGACGAGACGGCTCGCAAGCTGGCTAAGATGTTCAGGGATAATTTCGCTGAGAAATATCCCGACATGCCTGAAAACATCGCAGGCGCAGGTCCGCAGCTGGGACTGTAGGATATATCAGTAAGATATGATTTTTGAGGAAGGCAGTCCTGATGAAAATTCAAGAACTGCCTTCTTTTGTTTAAATAGAGAAAGTATGGGATTAATATGCAGGATATCAGGGAATATCTGAAGAAACAGAAACTGCTTTTTGACGGCGGAATGGGCACATACTACATGTCTCTCCACAGGGAGACTGAGCGTACCTGTGAGGCGGCAAATGTGGAAAACCCGGAATCTGTCAGGGAAATTCATCTCGCTTACATGAGAGCCGGCAGTCGGGCCATAAAGACCAATACTTTTGCGTCCAATCCACTGGCTTATGAAGGCGATTATCAGCGGCTGGAAAATGTCCTCAGGGGAGGCTGCTCCATCGCAAGGCAGAGCATTGCTGATTTCAGGGAGGAGAGCGGAGAGGACGTTTACCTCTTTGCCAGCATGGGGCCTATGAGAGGCGCCGGTGACGAGGCTACCGTTACGGGATACCGCCGCATGGTTGATATATTTCTGGATGAGCAGATAGATAACTTCCTCTTTGAAACTCTGGACAGAGCTGATGCAGTAATAGAAATCGCGGAGTACATCAGATCCAGGAAGCCGGACGCGTATATCATGATGTCTTTTGCGATACTTCCGGATGGATATACCCGTGAGGGCATGTATATACAGGATCTGGTGGATCAGGTGAACCAGGCGGGCTGCGCCGATGCGGTGGGCATGAACTGTGTTTCCAGCGCGCTTCATCTGGCTGCGGTACTGGAAAAGCTTGATACGGGAGATCTGACATTTTCGGTGATGCCAAACGCCGGTTACCCGAAGATAGTGAACAACAGGGCGTACTACGACAGCGACCCGGAATACTTTGCCGACCAGATAATGAATATGATCGAAGCCGGCGTGTCAATTGCGGGGGGCTGCTGCGGAACAGAGCCACGCTTTATCGAAGCGGTGCGCAGGCGGATGGAACAGAGCGGTGAAAGTCTGCCGAAGGTGCGTGTCAGGGGACAGCGGAGAGCGCAGGCGGCTGAAAGCGATGAGGACAGGGACAACAGCTTCTGGCAGAAACTGAACGCCGGGAAAAAGGTTGTTGCAGTGGAACTTGATCCGCCTGTTCACACCAGGGGCGCAAAGTTCATGTCAGGCGCCTGGGCTGTTAAAGAAGCGGGAGCTGACATCATTACCATCGCAGACTGCCCGACGGCCAGAGTCCGCATGGATTCCAGCATCCTGGCCTGCAAGCTCCACAGGGAACTTGGGATGGATGTGCTTCCTCACATGACCTGCAGAGACAGGAATACCAATGCCACAAAGGCTCTGCTGCTGGGTCTGTCCATGGAGGGAATCCGAAATGTGCTGGTGGTCACCGGCGACCCGATCCCTACGGCGGAGAGGGACGAGGTGAAGAGCGTATATCAGTTCAACTCGAGAAAGCTGGCAGGTTTTATCAGCTCCCTCAACAGGAACGAACTGCCTGAAAAATTCAGGATCTACGGTGCATTGAACGTAAATGTGCGGCATTTCGATGCTCAGCTTAACCTGGCGAAGCAGAAGGTGGAACGGGGTGTATCCTGTTTCCTGACTCAGCCTGTTTGCTCTCCGGTGGCGCTGGAGAATCTCAAGCGGGCAAAAGAAGAGCTGGATGCGAAGATCCTCGGTGGGATCATTCCGGTGGTAAGCAGCAGAAATGCCCGGTTTATGAACTCCGAGATAAGCGGTATCTACATCGATGAGTCCGTAACCGCACGCTTCGAGGGAAAGAACCGCGACGAGTGTACTGAATTGGCGGTTGAGACTTCCCTTGAAATCGCGGAAAAGATCGCACCTCACTGTGACGGCTATTATCTCATAACGCCGTTCAACAGGACGGATATTATTACCAGAATTATGGAGGGATTAAAATAGATGTTCATTTTGAGAGCTGAAAACGCTTTTGACAGCGCGCATTTTCTCTCTGACTACGAAGGCAAGTGCCGCAACATACACGGACACCGGTGGAAAGTCCAGGTGGAAGTGCAGGGCAGAAACCTGGTGGAAGAGGGACAGAACCGGGGCATGGTCCTCGACTTCGGCGAGCTCAAGAACGACTTGAAGGAAGAGTGCGATGCGCTGGATCACAGCCTGATCTTTGAGAGAGGCACACTGAAAGAAAAAACGATCGAAGCCCTGAGTGAAGAGAATTTCAGAATGAAGGTGGTGGATTTCAGACCCACTGCTGAAAATTTTTCAAAATATTTTTATGAACGTATGAAGCAGCGTGGCTACGATGTGCGTATGTCGACGGTATACGAAACACCCTCCAACCGCGCCTCTTATATTGAAGACTGACGGAGGTGCCAAATGGCGGAATTCAAAGTTGCAGAAACTTTTGACAGCATAAACGGGGAGGGCATGAAGTCGGGACAGCTGGCCTTTTTTGTCAGGTTCGCCGGCTGCAACATGAACTGCACGTATTGCGATACGATGTGGGCAAATGAACCGGAGAACCGGGACAACAGGTTCAGAACCATGAGTACCGGTGAGATCTACTCAGAAATCAAACTTTCAGGTATCAGAAATGTCACCCTCACAGGGGGAGAACCGCTGATCCAGCCCCACATCGACGAGCTGCTGGACGTGCTTCTGGAGGACGAGCGTCTGACGGTGGAGATCGAGACCAACGGAAGCGTCGATCTCACACCCTTTATCAAGCCGGGACGTCGCAGACCTGTGTTTACGGTGGATTACAAACTGCCCTCCAGCGGAAATGAGATCCTCATGAGAATGAGCAATTTCGACCTGCTGGAGAGAGAGGATACGGTTAAGTTCGTGGCGAGCGGCAGGACAGATCTGGAGAGAGCCGCAACGGTGATCGATGCTTACGATCTTCCGGAAAAGTGCCACGTGCTGATAAGCCCGGTATACGGCCAGATACAGCCACTGGAAATAGTGGACTTTATGAAGGAAAACAAACTGAACGGAGTTGGCCTGCAGATTCAGCTGCACAAGCTGCTCTGGGGAGCGGAGGCAAAAGGCGTATGAGAACAGATCAGGAAATGGGAAACATATCCCTTCTGGGAAATCAGGGCGTGAAATACAAGTCGGAATACGACCCGGATATCCTGGAAACGTTTGACAACAAGCATCCGGACAACGACTACTTTGTGAAGTTCAACTGTCCGGAGTTCACATCTCTCTGCCCTATCACAGGACAGCCGGACTTTGCAACGATATATATTTCGTATGTGCCCGGAGCGAAGATGGTGGAGAGCAAATCTCTCAAGCTCTATCTCTTCAGCTTCAGGAATCACGGAGACTTCCACGAGGACTGTGTGAACATCATCATGAAGGATCTCATCCGCCTCATGGATCCGAAATATATCGAGGTATGGGGAAAGTTCCTGCCAAGGGGCGGTATCTCCATCGATCCTTACTGCAACTACGGGCGTCCCGGCACACGCTGGGAGGAGGTTGCCTGGAAGAGACTTTCCGAGCATGACATGTTTCCCGAGAGAGTCGACAACAGGTAGCTTCGCACCGTGCCGGGGCTGATAACGACAGAGTTATATCTTTAAGATCGAGAGGTTGACTGATGAGTGAAATTATAGAAAACAAAATGGGGGTACAGCCCATCGGAAGGCTTCTGTTTACCATGTCTCTGCCGGCGATCATCTCCATGACGCTTCAGGCAGTCTACAATGTGGTGGACAGCCTCTTCGTATCCTGGGTCAGTGAGGACGCACTGGCAGCTGTCACGCTGGTATTTCCACTGCAGATGCTGACCATCGCCGTGGGCGTGGGAACGGGAGTAGGCCTCAATTCATTGATCTCCAGGAGACTGGGAGAAAAACGGTTTGATGAAGCAAATCTGGCTGCAACACACGGCTACCTGCTCATCGGTTTCAGCTGGCTCATATTCCTGCTGATCGGAGCGTTTCTGTCCCGTCCATTCTTTCAGTGGTATTCTGACTCACAGGATCTGGTGGAGATGTCCGTTTCATATTGTCAGATAATCCTCTGCGGTTCGCTGTTCCTGTTCGCTCAGACCACAGCCGAAAAGATACTGCAGGGCACGGGGAATATGATAGTTCCCATGATCACAAACATCATAGGATGCGTTACAAATATCATACTGGATCCTATCATGATCTTCGGTCTCTTCGGATTTCCCAAGATGGGCGTCAGCGGCGCGGCCATAGCCACAGTGATCGGGCAGGCTGTGGGTTGTCTCGCGGTTCAGCTCTGCTTTTTCTTCGGCAGGAACCAGATAAAAGTCACCCTCAGAAATTTCAGATTCAGAATGCGGGTGATCAGGGATATCTACGTGGTAGCTCTTCCGGGAATGATCATGCAGATGATCCCGTCATTCGTGACGATCTTCCTGAACATGATACTCATCAGCTTTTCCGTCACAGCGGTATCCGTTCTCGGAGTATATTTCAGACTCCAGTCCTTCGTCTTCATGCCGGTGTTCGGCACCACCCAGGGTGCCATGCCGATCATGGGATACAACTTCGGCGCCAGAAACCGGAAGAGACTGCTTCACGCGGTACGTCTCTGCAGTATGGCCACTGCAGGCATCATGCTGGTGGGACTGATCGTCTTCCAGATATTCCCTGGGGAGCTGATGGCAATGTTTAACGCCTCCGGCGAAATGATGGAGATGGGCGTGGCGGCTATGCACACACTGAGTCTCTGCTTTATACCGGCGGCTGTGGGCATTACCTTCGCGACATTTTTCCAGGCTCTGGGATATGGGATCTACAGTCTTCTGGTGACGCTGATGAGACAGATAATAGTGCTCCTTCCGGTGGCATTCATTCTCTCGGGATTCATCGGAGTCATGGGTGTATGGATGGCATTTCCCATCGCTGAGACAGTGGGTCTGTCCTGCTCCATATTCTTTTTTATAAGGATATACAGGAAAGAAGTCAGCATGCTCCCGGAGGGATGGGAATAGATGAATTTTCATTATTTGTACCAATATCGGGCTCCCGAAAGGGAGCTCTTTTTTTCTGTGCTCCCAAGCAGGGATATTACATTTTTGTTACGGAGGTTACAGCTTGTTTTCGCGACAGAGACATTACAGTTACTGCAGTATTACCATTTCCCTGTTCCGTTGACTTTGATATTTCCGCACCTTAAAATTTAACCAAAGGCGTTTCTATTGCTGATTTTCAGGATATGAACCGTCTCGGATCCGTGTAGGATATTCGTATTTTGCATTTGCAGTTTTGTTATCCGGAATTTGTGCTTCCGTGATTATAAAATAGAGACTGCCGGCAGCGCTGTGCAGCCTGCCCGGCAGAATACAGACATGTGCTCAGGGCGTGAGAACCGGTTATGGATTGGGTGTGAACCGGGACGAAAGGATTTTCAAAGATGGTAAAACGTAAATTCATTAGTATCCTGACTGCCGTAATTGTCCTCGCTACGACAGTCATATCAGGAACGGCGACTTCCTTTGCGGGAAGCTCAAGCGTGTACTGCAAGCAGGATGCGAGAGGTTACTGCACTCTTGCTTCCGCGGTGATGATGATGAGACAGAAGGCTCTTGATGAGGGCAATCCGGGTTGGAAGAACATCACCCAGTCCTCCACGAAGAGCGTGGCATGGCTGGAAGGGCAGGGTCTCAGACATTCCTTCACTTACAAGGGCATAAGTGTGGGATATGGTGAGTTCAAATCCGGGGCGGAGTTGAAGGAGACACTGAAGACACTTCTGTCAAAGCATCCGGAGGGTTTTGAGATTTACGACAGGAATCTTCCTCATGCGGTATTCCTCACCAGATATGAAGCATTTACAGACACGTTCTACTGTGGCGATCCCGTATACGGCTACGAGCAGCCGCTGGCAGAGTCCTGGCTGCGGACGGGTTTCAAGAGCATAACAGACGAGGAAGAGCTTCAGGAGGCAATCGTTAACGGACTGGAGGCTTACTGGTTCGTATCCGCATACACTCCTAAGGTTATCGAGGCTGTGGTTGCTGACACAAAGGATGACGAGGAAGACGGGGACGACATATCTGCAGATAACGGTACTTCAGCAGGTAACAATACATCCGCAGGTAACAGCAGTTCACAGGACGATGTTGTGAACAGCCCGGCAAACGGCGTTGTGGACGATAACAGAGGAAACACATCCTCCGGGAATACTCAGGTGAACGTGCCTTCAACCACTCCGGTGTCTATAGATGACACTTCCACAGGTTCATATTACTACGGAGCAAATATTGGGGGCATGTCCGATCCTTCCGAGAGTCTTTCCAATGAGATGTCGGACATCTTCAATCGTGTCAACAACTTTAACGACGTTTACTTCCCTGACGTGGACAGAAACGAATGGTATTACAGATACATAGAAGAAGCTTACGAGCTGGGTCTTATGAGCGGACAGGACAGCGGTGAGTTCGACATCGACGGTGAGGTAACCATTGCCCAGTGTGTCACTATGGCAGCGAGAATACACAGCATCTACACAGATGACAGACATTCTTTCAACATGAGCGGCTCACAGGAATGGTACGATCCGTATGTGGATTACGCATATGATGAGGGTATTATCGAAAAGAAATACACCAAATCCCGCGTGATGAACGAATCCGCAACCCGTGCTGAATTCGCCGAGATCATCGGGGCTGCACTTCCTTCAGGAGCACTCATCCAGGTCAACAGCGTGGATGACGGTGCGATTCTGGACGTGGAGAGCTCCACTTCAGCAGGAAAGATGATCTACACGCTGTACAGAGCAGGCATCATGACCGGTTATTCCGACGGAACCTTTGATCCGAACAATACGATCACTCGTTCCCAGGTTGCTGCGATCATCGTGAGAATGGCAGATCCTTCGAAGCGCGTGAGAGTGTAAAAAGATCAAGGCATAGCGTTAACAGAAGCTGAACTTATATAAGGGTGATAACAGGCCGGAGTCCCGCAGATATCTGTGGGACTCCGGTCATTTTATTCCTTCCGGTTTAATGACCGGGGGATGCGGGAATAATTACTGCGGGCATATAGTTGACATGTCTTACTAACGGTGCTAACATAAATGTCGGAGCGGGGAACAGAAAAGCTCCGGAAAAAAGAGAATAATCTTCAGGGCAGGGTGAAATTCCCTACCGGCGGTTATAGCCCGCGAGCAGCAGCAGATCCGGTGAAATTCCGGAGCCGACAGTAAAGTCTGGATGGGAGAAGGTGACTCATAGAAAAGTGTTTTTACGTGTCCTGATACTTTGGGTGTCAGGATTTTTTATTGGCATCCGTGACGGACATCCGGCAGGTGGCGGAGTGCTTCGTCCGGGAAAAAATGTAAGGAGCAGATCATGGACAATCAGATACTGATATCTGAAGAAGATGAAAAGTATATGAGAGAGGCGCTGAAGCTGGCAAAAAAGGGCTTCGGAAGCGTGTCCCCGAATCCTGCAGTGGGTGCGGTGATCGTCAGGGACGGTCAGGTCATCGGCAGAGGCTGGCATGAAAGATACGGCGGCCTTCACGCTGAGAGAAATGCACTGGAGGACTGCAGACGCAGAGGCAACGATCCGGAGGGAGCTACTATTTACGTAACTCTGGAGCCCTGCTGCCATCAGGGCAAGCAGCCGCCATGCACTGAAGCCCTCATAGAGAACAAGCTGGGCAGGGTGGTCTACGGTTCAGTGGATGCGAACCCACTGGTGGCCGGAAAGGGACTTCGTATTCTGGAAGAACACGGCATTGAGACCCTGGGTCCTGTGCTGGAGGACGAGTGCAAGGCAGTCAATGAGATCTTCTTCCACTACATAACCACGGGCAGACCGCTGGTAATAAGCAAGCATGCCATGACCGCCGACGGAAAGATCGCCGCATATACAGGTGATTCCATGTGGGTAACCGGAGATGAAGCCAGGCATCATACCCATGAGATGAGAAACAAAGTGGCGGCCATCATGGTGGGAATCGGCACGATCCTTCAGGATGATCCAAGGCTTACCTGCCGCATCGAGGGCGGTGTGGATCCGGTAAGGGTTATAAGCGACAGTCACCTGCGGATCAACGGAAATCTGAATGTGGTAAAGACAGCCGGCACCACCAGGACAGTGGTTGCCCATCTGCCCATAGAAAACGAGGATCAGGCTGCCACGGCTGCTTCCCTTCGGGAGAAGGGCGTAGAGCTGCTGGAAGTTGGTCCCGATTCTCACGGTCACGCAGATGTGGCGCAGATAATCCGGAAGCTGGGAGAGATGGGAATAGACAGTGTCCTGATCGAAGGCGGCGCAGAACTGGCTTATTCAGCTTTCATGGCCGGGATCGTGGACAAGGTTCAGGTCTATGTGGCGCCGAAGATCATCGGAGGCAAGGATGCCAAGTCACCGGTGGGAGGAAAGGGCATCCCGAAGATGGATGATGCTCTCATGCTGGGAACACCGAAGATTACCATGATAGGCGACGATGTGCTGCTGGAGTACGACGTACTGCGGAAGCAATGATCATTAATGAAGGGAGAACGGCAGATTGTTTACCGGCATTATAGAAGAAGTTGGAGAGATCAGAGCGGTCCGGAAGGGACAGGTCTCCTGTACATTTACGATCAGAGGCAATGTGATCTTTGATGACCTGAAGATCGGTGACAGCGTTGCAGTTAATGGTGTATGCCTCACGGCAACCACGATCAGCGGCAACGAGTTTACTGCTGACGTGATGGCAGAGACTCTGAGACGCACGAACCTGGGTTCATTTGCCACAGGCACCAGGGTAAACCTGGAAAGAGCCATGGCTGCGGACGGCAGATTCGGCGGGCACATAGTATCGGGACATATCGACGGAACCGGGACGATAACGAAGAAACGGCGTGAAGAGAATGCGGTCTGGGTTACTGTGAAGACGACTCCCGAGATCACGCATTACATAGTGGAAAAGGGTTCCATCGCCATCGACGGCATAAGCCTCACGGTGGCGGAAGTGGGAGACGACTACTTCAAGGTTTCCATCATTCCCCACACCGGGGAGGAGACCACGCTCCTTTCGAAGAATGAAGGGGCTGTGGTGAATCTGGAAAATGATGAGATAGCAAAATATGTGGAGAAGCTCACGGGAGCATACTCCGGGAAAAAGGGGAATACCGGAAAGTCCGGTGGCGTGACCATGTCCAGCCTGCTGGAAAACGGATTCCTGTAAAATTGAAATGACAAATTCAAAGACAGATCTATATTTTTAAAGGAGAAGTGACAATGTTTAAATTCAGTTCAATCGAAGAGGCTGTTGAGGATCTTAAAGCCGGAAAGATAATCATCGTATCGGATGATCCGGACAGGGAAAATGAAGGGGATCTCATCTGCGCAGCTCAGTATGCAACAAAGGCGAATGTGAATTTCATGGCAACCTATGCGAAGGGTCTCATCTGCATGCCTATGAGCATCGAGATGTGCCGGAGACTGGGACTGCCTCAGATGGTCGAGGACAATACAGACAATCATGCTACGGCATTTACCGTGTCCATCGACCATGTGAATACGACCACGGGAATCTCTGCGGCGGAACGTTCGTACACCGCCATGAAGACCGTGTCTGCTGACGCCAAGCCCGAGGATTTCAGAAGACCGGGACACATGTTCCCTCTGGAGGCAAAGGCGGGCGGCGTTGAAGAGAGAGGGGGCCACACAGAGGCCACTGTGGATCTCATGAAGCTGGCAGGACTTGCCGAAGCGGGTCTGTGCTGCGAGATCATGAAGGAAGACGGGGAAATGATGAGGACCAACGATCTCGTCAATTTCGCACAGCTTCACGATCTTAAGTTCACCACCATAAAGGCGCTGAAGGAATACAAAGCAGCGCATAATATGTAATGGAAACGGGGTAAAGGAATATGAGCAATGATCTGTGCAAGGAGAGTATTGCACTGGAACAGGAACAGACTGTAAAAAAGCTGGAAAGCGAAGACGGACAGCCGATCATGGAATTTGAGGTGACTGCAAAGCTGCCGACAAAGTACGGGGATTTCATGATCCACGGCTTCGAGAACCGGGTGACCGGGGAGCATCACGTGGCGCTGACCATGGGAGATGTGGGGAACGGCGAACCGGTACTCACGAGAGTGCACTCCGAGTGCCTTACCGGAGATGTGTTCGGCTCTGCAAAGTGCGACTGCGGAGATCAGTTTGATGCGGCAATGAGGGCGATCGCAGAAGAGGGCAGAGGCATACTTGTATATCTCAGACAGGAGGGCCGCGGCATCGGCCTGATCAACAAGATCAGAGCATACGCTCTTCAGGATCAGGGCATGGATACTGTGGAGGCCAATCTGGCGCTGGGTTTTCCGCCTGACATGAGAGACTACACGGTGGGCGCAGAGATTCTCAATCACCTGGGAGCAAAGAGGCTGAAGCTCCTCACCAACAATCCGGAGAAGATAACCGGTCTTGAGAAGTTCGGCATCGATATAGTGCAGCGCGTTCCGATCGAGACGAAGCACAAGAAGGCATCCGACAGGTATATGCACACGAAGAAAGTAAAGATGGGACATCTTCTGGGAACTTACAACTAGTGACAGAGGCTTTCCCGGTTTAAATACATAAAAGAGTTGAATTCTAACCATCACGTTCCGGAGGTAATAAAAATGGACGCAAATATCAGAGTAATCGAAGGTAAGATAGTAGCAGGAGAAGGCATCAGGATCGGCATCGTGGCATCCAGATTTAACGATTTCATCGTTTCAAAGCTGGTTGGCGGTGCGATCGACGCTCTTCAGCGCCACGACGTGAAGGACGAAAATATCACGCTGGCGTGGGTGCCGGGCGCTTTTGAGCTTCCTCTCGCGGCAAAGAAGATGGCTGATTCCGGCAAGTTCGATGCAGTTATCGCAGTGGGCGCTGTTATCAGAGGCGCAACGAGCCACTATGAGCTGGTATGCAACGAAGTTGCGAAGGGTCTGGCTCAGGATTCGCTCCAGAGCGGAATTCCTGTAATGTTCGGTGTGATCACTACTGAGAATATCGAACAGGCTATCGAGAGAGCCGGTTCAAAGGCAGGCAACAAGGGTGCAGAGTGCGCTACAGGCGCTCTGGAGATGGTCAACCTGCTGAAGCAGCTCTAGGTTTAACGGAATACAGGTCGGAGATCTTCCGGAGGAAGAGCCGGCGGCGGTGCAGAGGATGCATGGCCGCCGGCTTTTATTATTTATATTATCTGCAGAAACGATGCCCGGAGAAGACGGGAAGAGGTGCCGACGTCGTGCCCCGGCTCCGGTGAAAATAAAAAACCGCCGCAGTGCGGCGGTTGAAGTCCGTATATGGTCAGGCCATGGTTCCTCTGAGTCCGATAAAGATCAGTGTGCCCGAGCAGATCACCAGAATGCCGAAGACTATGAAGGCTGCGGCAACTGCGGTGGGGAGCTGTTTCCTCTTGATCGCTCCGAAGAGCAGGATGACTGCTCCCAGGGCCGCCCAGATAAGGGTTATGACTGTGAGAATCGTTGGATTTATGTTCATTTAAATTCCTCCGTAAATATTTATTGTCAGGATCTCTTCCACGCCCGCGGCAGGAAGAGTATCAACATAGGGAACAGCTCAAGACGTCCCGCCAGCATGTTGAAGCAGAGTACCACCTTGGTGAAGGGAGACATGATCTCGTAATTCTGGTCCGGTCCGATGAGTCCGAAGCCCGGTCCGATGTTGTTCAGGGTGGCAATGGCCGCCGAGAAAGTGGTGGTCATGTCGAACTCGTTAAATGATATCAGCAGCATGGAGCCGAAGAGCATCACCACGTACACGGAAATGAAGAGGTATACGCTACGAACTGTCTTCTGCGAAATGATCTTGTCGTCCAGACGCACTGTCTTCACCAGACGGGGATTTACCACGAGGCGCAGGTCGTATGCGATGGCCTTCAGCAGTATGACGATCCTGGAGATCTTGATGCCGCAGGCGGTTGAACCTGCGCAGGAGCCGATCATCATCAGCAGGAGCAGCAGCACTCTGGCGTATCCCGGCCAGTGATTGTAATCGTCTGAGGCGAAGCCTGTGGACGTGATCATGGCTGCGGTGTTGAAGAAGGCGTTCAGAGCTGCGTCCTTGAGGCTCGGATAGAATCTGCGTATGACAAAGGTGATCGTCACGATGGAGAAGACCAGCAGACCCACGAAGATCCTGAGTTCCGTGCTCTTCAGAACATCCCGTACTTTTCCGGTGAAGATCAGGAAGTAGTACGCGTAGTTTATGGCGAAGAGGATCATGAAGATTCCGATCACCACTGTGATATATGTGCTGTTGTAATACCCGATGCTCTGATCTTTTATGCTGAAGCCGCCGGTGCCTCCCGTGGACAGGGCGTGGCATATGCTGTCAAAGATCGGCATACATCCTATCGCCAGGAATATCAATTCCAGCAGAGTG
>JAIKWW010000003.1 GCA_024684465.1 Clostridia bacterium
AAAGACTGACATCACAAAGAACGTGGAACTCATGTCCAAAGAACTGGGCATCGGCGAACTGACCCTCAGCGACATCATCCGCGAGATCGAAAAGCCGGGCCGCGATCCCCGTGACTCCATGCCGCCTGTGGTATTCAGAAACGACGTCCTCAGCTTCGACGATCTGGAACCGGGCATGGAACTCAGCGGCACTGTCCGCAACGTGGTGGACTTCGGAGCATTCGTGGACATCGGAGTCAAGACCGACGGCCTGGTTCACGTATCTCACCTCTCAAAGAAGTTCGTCAGCAACCCGTTCGACGTGGTCAGCGTCGGCGACAACGTCAAAGTCCGCATCCTCGAGATCGACCGCGAAAAGAACAAGATTTCCCTCACCATGAACTTCTAATCACCGGATATCATCCGGAACCATTCCGCAATTCCGGACACCGGGCATCGGGTATCGAACATCAGACACCGGATACCAGGCATCGGACACCGGACATCGGACATAATTTAAACTCGCAAAACCAACAAAACCAGGGACACCTCACGGCTGCCCCTGGTTTTTTAAGTCACGACTTTTGTATCATTATCGTGACAAATCATCAATATTAATGTTGCCTGCTTTCGTGTGCCGGTTTCTTTACAATTCAAAATTTTTTTAATCGTATTATTATCTGTTGATATTTTGCCGATATAAACTGTGAAGGCCGCCTTATGGAGAGCGGTTACAGGTTCGGCCCCCGCCGGAACATCCGGCCAGTCAGATATTACTTTCAACTGTTCCATCAGGACAGGTTGCTTTTATATTTGCAGAAAAGAGGAAATATTTTGGAAATCAATTACGGAACAAGTGGCAAAACTGACGTTTTCGAAGCTGTCAGAGAGGCCACCGCGAAAATCAAAAGCCCTGCTCTGCTGATCGTGTTCTCATCCCATGAAGCACTTCCGTCAGTGACAGACGCCATTAAAACACTATTTCCCAACGTTCCGTGCATAGGCACAGGAGCAACATCATACTTCGGAACCTCCGCATCAGACTCTGAGCTTATTGTCATAGGCTTCGGCAAAGATGTCAGGGTCAAGACAGGTGTCATGCGGCATCTTTCAGTGGCTCCGGTATATGATCTGAAAGATCTGAAAAATGCAGTCTCAGAACTTTCTCCCGGAAATGACAATTCTGTCTGCCTGGAGTTCTGCACCAACTCTGAGGAGCAGCTGGTAACAAGTATGAATATCGCACTGGAGGCCCGCGGCGTTCCGCTTCTCGGCGGTTCCGTAATGGGTGCACCTGAGGGTATTACATCCAAAGTAATGGTGGACGGCGTTCTGTACGAAGATGCCTGCTGTTATGCATTGATAAAGAGCACCCACGGAAAGATACGTACATACTCCGAGAACATCTACACAGTGATCCCCGGCACACCTCGCCACATTGCCACCGAAGTCAACGGTAAGTCCCGTGAGCTGATAAAGCTGGACGGTCGTCCTGCTGCAGATGTCTACGGCGAAGAACTCGGACTTTCCCGGGATCAGATCGTAGACAACGTGCTCCGTGCTCCGCTGGGACGTATCGTAGGAGACCAGGTTTTCATCACTTCCATGTATGATCTCAAGAGCAACGGTTCCCTGGTAAACTACAAGCGCATAAACGAGAATGACACCATTTCCATTCTCCGGCTGCAGGATTACGATCAGATCAATTCCAATACCAGAGATCTCATCCGCCGGGATAATTCACAGATATCATTTATTTTCTCTGTCAACTGCATCTACCGCCACCTGCTCTTTACAGGAGAAGGTTATCTGAATCGTTTCCTCGGAAACATGTCCCATCTGGGACCTCACATCGGCGTAGTCGGCGGTGGCGAGCAGTACAAGAACCAGCATGTTAATCAGACCATGGTCTGTGCAGTATTTGAATAAAGGAGGCCCCGGATGGGATTATTTAACAGTAATAAAACAACTGCCGCAGCAACTCCTGCAGCAATTCCAAAAGCAACAGCTTTGCCACGCCGTTCCCTTAAGGAAGGCCTCGAGTCAATGCACGAGATCGCACGCTTCGCAACAGAGCAGAAAGAGAAACTCCAGGCTGAAGAGCGTGTCACCATCGACGGCATCGAAGCCATCGGCAGATCATTTGAGAAGGTATCAGAGAAACACGATTCCATCACAAATTCCGTTGAATCATTCAAGAACGAATTTGAGAATGTTCGTTCCATCTCTGAAAACTTCAATTCCATCGTAGACAGGATGAGAGATACTTCCGATGCATCCCACGCAGGAATGAATGAAGTCAGCGAGAGCTCCAAATCCGTAGTCAGCACCATTGAAGACATGCAATCCGTATTTGAAGCTTTCCAGAAGAGCTTTGTGGAGATACACGACAACGTTGACAAGATCAACAAAGTTGCGACTCAGACAAACCTGCTGGCTCTGAACGCTTCCATCGAAGCTGCTCACGCAGGTGAAGCCGGCAAGGGTTTTGCTGTTGTAGCTACTCAGGTAAACGAGCTTGCTTCTCAGATCAAGGATCTGGTAGTCTCCATCGGCGAGAGCATGGACAACCTGAATGAGAACAACAATAATCTGAATACTGCTCTGGAAAAGACCCGCAACGCCCTGGACGATTCCCAGAACAAGCTGAACAACACCCAGGAAGTAATATTGTCAATTAACGATGTTGCCAACGAAGTGATCAACACCAGCAACAAGATGACGAACATCTTCCGGAGCTTCGACTCAGCTATAGACAGCATTTCCAACAGTGTAACCGACTCCAGCAGCTACTTCGCCAACGTTTCCGACGACATCAGCGACCTGAAGGAAAAGATTACCATGAAGGGCTTCATGTTCGAGGATATGAATAATGTTCTGGAGCAGATAGATCCGCTGATCGACATCATCGTTAAAGAAAACAGCTGATCCTGACAACGGAATAACTACTGATTAAACCATATAATACCCGAAAACGCCACATCGCAATTAAACGATGTGGCGTTTTTCTGATCTTATCATTATTCTTATAAAAGCTTCCTTACTTTGCAACATTCTCGCAGTATCTCATGAGAATGGCTGCCATCTGAGCGTGTTCGGGACTTGCACCCGTTAGAGCGCGCCCATGGCGCGCAAACAAAAAGGAGACTCTCCCGAGTCTCCCGTAAGTCAGTTTCCTTCAGGACAGCCTTGTGCGCTGTCCTTCTCAGTCCCTCTGTTTTAATTTTTCATTGATGAAGTAGTCTATATCGCCATCCAGAACTTTCTGGGCGTTACCCACCTCTGCTCCGGTTCTGTGATCCTTCACCATGGTGTACGGCTGCAGAACGTAGGATCTGATCTGGTTGCCCCAGGTGATCTGACCGTAGTCTCCCTTCAGCTCGTCAACCTTCTCCTTGTTCTCCCTGGCCTTCAGTTCCATCAGCTTACTCATGAGGACCCTCATGGCAACCTCACGGTTCTGGTGCTGGGAGCGTTCGTTCTGACAGGAGACCACGATGTTAGTCGGGATATGGGTGATTCTGACCGCCGAATCCGTAGTGTTTACGTGCTGTCCACCTGCGCCGCTGGAGCGGTATGTGTCGATGCGGATGTCATCCGGGTTGATCTCAACCTCGTTGTTCTCATCCATCTCAGGTGTCACGTCCACCGCGGAGAATGAAGTGTGCCTCCTGGCATTGGAATCAAAAGGCGAGATTCGAACCAGCCTGTGCACTCCGGTCTCATTCTTCAGGTAACCGTAGGCGTTGTCGCCCTCCACCAGCATGGTGGCATTCTTTATACCCTGCTCCTCGTCCCTCTGGAGGTCGAGGATCTTCAGCCGGTAGTCCTTGCTCTCAGCCCATCTGGTGTACATGCGGAAGAGCATGCCCGCCCAGTCCTGGGCATCCACGCCGCCGGAGCCCGCGTGTATCTGGAGGATGGCATTATTTGCATCATACTCGCCGCTGAGCAGAGTCTCTATTCTCATGTCCTCGATGTCAGACTTGAGCTTTTCAAAGTTGCTTTTGATCTCCTCAGCTACAGACTCATCATCTTCCTCCTCTGCCAGCTCGATCATGACCTCTATGTCGTCATATTCGTTCTGCAGATTCTCGAAAGCGTTGATCTTCCTCTCGGTGGACTTCTTGTCCTTCATGAGCTTCTGAGCTTTTTCCTGGTCGTTCCATACGCCCTCAGCCTGAAGATCCAGGTCGATCTGTTCCAGCTTTGAACGCAGCCCCGCCACGTTCAGGGAGTCGCTCAGTTCCCCGAGTGCCTCCTCAACTGAATTCATCTCATATTTTATCTGGTCAAGTTCCAGCATATGTTACCAATCCTTTCGGTTATCAGTCTTCCTGTGCTTCCGCAAGATCCTTTGCCATGCAGCAGTTCTTGTACTTCTTTCCGCTTCCGCACGGGCAGAGGTCATTTCTTCCAACCTTAGGGTGGGTGCGGTGAACAGTTGTCTGCTTCTTCACTTCCTTAGGAGCAGCCTTCGGTGCCTGAGCCTGCGGCTGACCGCCGAACCTTCTGGTCCCTGTAACCTGTGCCTGCTCTCCGGAACCTGCGAATGCAGGGGAAGCCTCTTCCTTCTTCTCGCTTCCCTGAGCGATAACCTGCTTTCTCTCCGTGTTTGTCCTGACAGTTACGTTGAAGCAGAACTTCACTGTATCTTCCTTGATGGCTCTGATCATGTCCTCGAACATGTCGAAGCCTTCCTTTGCATAAGCCTGTGCAGGATCCTGGTGGCCGATGCCCCTCAGGCCGATTCCCGCACGGAGCTGGTCCATGGCATCGATGTGATCCATCCACTTGTTGTCTACAACTCTGATGAGGATCATGCGCTCCAGTTCTCTCATGCGCTCAGGGCTGCCGATCTCCTCTTCCTTAGCGGCGTAGAGTTCTGCGATCCTCTCATGTACAGCTTCCTCCAGATCCTGCTGGCTGAAGCCCTCTTCCAGTTCAGGCATGGTAAATGCCATGCAGAGCTGTCTCATGTGCCTCTCCACATAACCGAGATCCCAGTCCTCGGAGAACTTGGACTCAGCTGCGCAGCTCATGATAAGTTCGTCAGCGAAACTGTCGGCCATGCCCAGGATGTAATCCCTCACATCCTCGCCTTCGATGACCATGCGCCTCTCGCCGTAGATGACTTCTCTCTGCTTGTTCATTACATTGTCATACTGGAGGACGTACTTTCTGGAAGTGAAGTTCCTTCCCTCCACCTTCTTCTGAGCGTTCTCGATGGAACGTGTCAGAGGTCTCGCCTCGATCGGCTCGTTCTCAGACGGAGTCAGCTTGGCCATCATGGCCTGGATGCGTTCTCCGCCGAACAGTCTCATGAGATCGTCGTCCAGACCAACGAAGAAGTGAGTGGAACCAGGGTCGCCCTGACGGCCGGCACGGCCTCTCAGCTGGTTGTCGATACGTCTGGATTCGTGACGTTCCGTACCTATGATATGGAGACCGCCCAGTTCCAGCACCTTCTCGTGCTCGTCCGCACGCTCTGCCTTGTACTTTTCATACAGTCCCTCGTAGATTTCCCTCGCCTTGATGAGTTCTTCGTCCTCGAGAGGAATCTTGCTGGATGCATAGGAGATCACTTCGTCCTCGAAGCCCTCCTTCTTCATCTCCTTCTTTGCTTCAAATTCCGGGTTGCCGCCCAGGATGATATCCGTTCCTCGGCCCGCCATGTTGGTGGCGATGGTGACCATGTTCAGACGTCCGGCCTCAGCTACGATGGCAGCTTCACGCTCGTGATGCTTGGCGTTCAGCACATTGTGCTTTACGCCTCTCTTGTTGAGCATGTCACTGATGAGCTCGGACTTTTCGATGGATACAGTACCTACCAGGACCGGTCTTCCTGTCTCGTGCACCTCCACGATCTCGTCCACGATGGCGTTGAACTTGCCTCTCTGGTTGATAAATACCGTATCGTCCAGATCCTTCCTGAGGATCGGCTTATTTGTAGGGATCACAACAACGTCCATGTTGTAGATATCCCTGAATTCCTCTTCCTCTGTCTTTGCAGTACCGGTCATGCCGGACAGCTTGTTGAACATTCTGAAGTAGTTCTGCAAAGTGATCGTAGCCAGTGTCTTGGACTCGCTGCGTACATCAAGTCCCTCCTTGGCCTCGATTGCCTGATGGAGACCGTTGCTGTATCTTCTGCCCTGCATCAGTCGGCCTGTGAATTCGTCGACGATTATTACTTCACCATCCATTACAACATAATCCACATCCTTCTTCATGAGGGTGTTGGCCTTCAGAGCCTGCATTACGTTGTGATTCAGTTCCATATTTTCAGGATCGGAGAAGTTCTCGATATTGAAGTAGGATTCAGCCTTTGACACACCTTCCTCCGTGAGGGAAACGGTCTTGTCCTTCTCCTCCATGGTGTAGTCTTCCTCTTCCTTCAGAGTCTTTGCGAATGTATCCGCTCTCTGGTAGAGATCCGAGGAATCGTCCCCTCTGCCGGAGATGATCAGCGGCGTTCTCGCCTCATCTATGAGGATGGAGTCAACTTCGTCCACGATGGCATAGTTCAGTTCTCTCTGCACCATGTCCTTCTTGTAGAGGACCATGTTGTCACGCAGATAGTCGAAACCGAACTCGTTGTTGGTTCCGTATGTGATATCACAGAGGTAGGCCTGTCTTCTCTGAGCCGGCTTCACGTCGTGGAACACGCCTCCCACCGTCAGCCCGAGGAATGTGTACAGCTTGCCCATCCATTCCATATCTCGCTTTGCCAGGTAGTCGTTTACTGTTACGACGAAGACACCCTTTCCTTCCAGAGCGTTCAGGTAAGCCGGGAGTGTTGCCACCAGAGTCTTACCTTCACCTGTCTTCATCTCGGCGATCCTTCCCTGATGCAGGGCGATACCACCGATGATCTGCACTTTGAAATGGCGCATGCCCAGGACTCTGTCCGATGCTTCACGGCAAACAGCAAAAGCCTCCGGCAGTATGGAATCCAGACTCTCGCCCTTATTCTGGCATCTGTCCTGGAATTCTTTCGTCTTTTCTCTCAGCTGATCGTCACTCAGCCCTCTCATCTCGTCTTCCAGCGCCAAAACCTGATCCGCGATCTTGTCCAGCTTCTTGACTTCTTTTTTATTCAGGTCGCCGAAGACCAACTCCATTAAACCCATATTACAGTTTACCTCGTTTCTTCAATATTAAGTAACAAAGGCGTCAGCCACTGAGTGAATGACGCCTGTTTCTCTACAATGTTCCGGCTGCTCTAAAAGGGCCGCCCCGGACCCGCCCATCTGCGGTATCCCGATTGTCTATCTTTCAACAAATGCATCGTAAATGGCGCGTATAGCGTCCGTGAACTGGTCGTTCTCTACGCCTACGATGATATTCATCTCGCTGGATCCCTGATCGATCATGCGGATGTTCACGTTTGCGTTCGTAAGGGCTGTAAACAGCTTCGCGCTGATTCCCAGACGTCTGTTCATGCCCATACCCACAGTTGCGATGAGAGCCATATCCTGATAGATGTCCATCGTGTCCGGCTGCAGCTTCCGTTCGATATCCTCGGTTACGTCCTGCAGCTTTCCCTCAAGCTCTTTATTGGAAATGATCACACACACTGTGTCTATGCCGCTAGGCAGATGTTCGAAGGAAATCTCATTCTGCTCCAGGATCGCCAGAAGTCTCTTAACGAAACCGATCTCGGAATTCATCATATTCTTGTAGATCGAGATTACGGTGAAATCCTTGCGTCCCGCGATGCCCGTGATGATTCCCGTATGCTCGTGCGGCGTATCGGAAATGATCGTGCCAGGATTGTCAGGCTCGTTGGTATTTCTGATATTAATAGGAATGTTCGCCTCTCTCACAGGAAATACAGCGTCCTCGTGAAGAACGCTTGCGCCCATGTATGACAGCTCGCGAAGTTCCTTATAAGTAATATTTTTGATTGGAATAGGATCCTTTACGATTCTCGGATCCGCCTTCAGGAAGCCTGAAACATCCGTCCAGTTTTCGTACATATCCGCACCCACAGCCTTTGCCACCAGTGAACCGGTAACGTCGGAACCGCCACGGGTGAATGTAACGATATTTCCATCAGGATCAGCTCCGTAGAATCCCGGGATTACCGCATGCTCGTGCTTGGCCAGTTCTTCAGACAGCGCCTTCTGTGTTTCCTCAGGCATATGTCTTCCTCTCGCATCGAACTTGATGAGACCAGCAGGATCCACAAAATC
Organism: Clostridia bacterium; assembly: GCA_024684465.1. Taxonomy (GTDB): domain Bacteria; phylum Bacillota; class Clostridia; order Peptostreptococcales; family Anaerovoracaceae; genus JAIKWW01. The sequence continues at coordinate 8,178 of JAIKWW010000003.1, forward strand.
AAATCCGAAAACAGCAGCCACCAGCTTGCCGCAGAGATACTCGCCGCGGCTTGCGATATAGTCGGCGGAAATGCCCGGCTTCAGATGCTGTCTGATCTCCTGCAGATCCTCGTCGATATGGATATTTACTCCAAGGTTCATTTCCATCATTCTGTAACGGTCACAGATTACCTGGAAAACGTGCTCCGGTGTGAAGTTGTTATCAATATGTGTCTTGCAGAGATACAGCAGATCTGTGATCTTGCTGTCCTCCGGAAATCTCTTTCCCGGCGCCGAAACAACGACAAACCTGCGCTCCGGATCCGACAGAACGATTTCCTTCACCTTCTGGATCTGGATGGCATCAGCCACCGAAGATCCTCCGAATTTTACTACCTTGGTACCCATTTCTCTAATCTCCTGATTTCCAAATCTCTATCATCTTCACGTATAAATATTAATGAAGATTTTCACCATATCCTAACTTAATACTTTAAACTATATGAAAATTTCGGTCAACAATAAACCGGCGAAAACTTCTGCTGTTTTGAAAACTTCACCTTCCCGACACATTTCAGCAACAAATCCCGCTGCTAAAACCATTTTTGCAAAACTTCAAAAATGCGATATACTGTCTTTATTGATAACGGCACGGCTCTGATCAGCCGGCCCCCATGGGAGAATTCTTGATAATATGGCAAATTTCACGGTAATAAAAGGCGGACGGGATTACAATCCCTCACTTGCCGGCCGGAAGTATCTCACCGGAAGCATCACAGCCACGCGCCTCATGGGCGTCATAGGCATGGAACTGATCTGGGAGATAACTTCGGAAAATAATAAAAAAGAACACATGCATCAGATCTTTTATCTGGATGCTGAAGAATACGGATTCGAATCATTCATACAGGCTATGGGTCAGGCCCCTGAAGAAATCGTCAGGGAACGGACGCGGCTTATCGGATCTCTGGGAGGAGGCATGACGCGGATCACGGAAAAGGAAGCCCGCTTCATACTCCAGACCTATGTTTCCATAAGCAAAAAATACGGCGAGCCCCTTCCCGAGGGCAGAGAACGCTACAGTTACATGCTTGAGCCCGTTCAGGCTCTCACAAAGCAGGAGTATCTGATCCTCATGACCAAGGCCTGCGGCCCCATCGACTCACCTTACTACGCCATCAATTATTTCATGATGCGTACCGTATCCTGTGACGACCGGGGCGTAGCCTATCTTGCAGGGAAAACAGAGGATTTCCCCGAGGAGATCACACCGGAGACCGTTGCTGTCAAGATGCCTTTTGCCATTTTCGGTCACAAAACGCCTTCAACCCTGTGCAGAAATTCCATTGAACCTGCAGAAGGCCGTCCCGGCGTTTATATGTGCGAATCTCTGATCGAAGTTTCCAACAGCTACAGGATCCTGACCTCCGAGATTACGGTGACCACATCGAGTCCTTTCCGGATCCTGGATGCTCACAGGCTTTCCGACTTCAAGATATCAAGTGCCGAGGCCTCCATGCTGATGGACAGATCCGAATTCGTGACAGTTTTCGACGTTCCGGATATAAGTGACGAATTCCTTGATAAGTTCAGGGAATATGTGGACAGATTCACGGAGACACAGTACGAAAACGGCACCCTGTACATAGACTTCAAGAATAACAATTCCCACGCAGGGCTGGCGGAGTATCGTATTAATGATGACATCCACGTGATGTATTTCCTTACGCTTACCAACCAGATACTGCTGATCGGCTACTCGGAAGATGCCCTCAGGGAGGCTGAGATACTCCTGAACCTGGAATTCTCCGACTATCCGGTATACCTGAGCATGAAATATGAATTCAAAGATCCTATAATCTACGAATTCATGCAGAGTGACTTCGACGATTTCGAAAGTTTCATAGAATATTTAAGCGGCGAACCCGACAACTGATCTTCAGTTCATCGGGCCGCCGCCTTTTTTATTTCTTAAGCACCACAGTGCCCGTCTTCATCATTGATATTATGCCGTATGGTCTGAAGGTCTCGATCATGGACTCCATTACAGAATCCTCCGCCGTAGCCTCGATTATCACCGAGTCACTGCGGATATCCGCCACCTTTGCCCTGAAAGCCTGTGCCAGCTGCAGGATATCGCCACGGTTGTTGATCGTTGACTTGAGCTTAAGGATCAGCAGCTGACGGGAGATCACCGGAGCATCTGTCACATTTTCAACTTCCCTGATTTCCTGAAGTTTGCTCATCTGCTTCAGAACCTGTTCGATCAGCTCTTCACTGCAGTCCACCACTATGGTCATCCTGGTGAGTTCATGATCCTCTGTCGTGCTTGCCACGATGCTGTCGATATTATAGCCTCTCCGGCCGAACAGTCCTGCAAGCCTTCGCAAAACTCCCGGACGATTTTCCATAAGCGCAGAGATGGTATGTTTCATAGCTTATCCCTCCTGACTCCCCTCATTACCATATACCGAAAATATTTCGTATTTTTGAAGTACACAGCTTATAGTACCGTTTGATTATGTAAACTCGTGTACTTTTCATTTATGAGAATGGATTAAATTCCCAATTAGTCGGAATATTCGATATTTTCCCAATCAGGGACTTTTCCGCAAAAGTTATCCCCCGTTTTTCCACCGGTATGTGTGGAAAACTTTTGTCTCCACGATCCCTCATTTTTCAACGAATTTCACAATCAGTCTACCATAATCCCAGAAAAGTTATCCACAGTTTATCGTAAATATCCACCGCTGTGGGTAAATTCATAAAATATTCTGTCACTGTACCGCGTCAATACAAAAAACTTCGATTCTTAAAAAATCAGCACAAAAAATAATCTTGCAATCTCTTGTTTCTCTGTGAGTCTTACCCGACTACTTTTACGATCACCGCGCACTCAAGTGCCACTATTACGGCAAGTATAAGAAATGCCAGCATCGGATGCTTTTTCTTTTCGCCATTTTCATTCATGATGTCCTTCTCCTTTTCCTTCTTCATCCCGTTTCCTGAGATCCTCCGGAGTGAACCACCAGTCCATCTCCGAATATTTCTCCTGAAGCGCCTTTATCTCATCCCGGCTTTCAAGGAAGAGCTTCTTCTTCTCCATCAGATAATCCACATGGGCATCCAGACTCCTGTGAGTAAAATGATGCTCCCAATCAGGATCATATTCCAGTATGTATCCTCCATCGCTCCGTGAAAGCTTCATCATGCTCCCACAGAGATTGCAGCGGACATCTCCGGCCGGCATTATCTGAAGCAGACTGCTGCCGCAGTTGGGACATGTCAGAACTCTTCTGCCGCACACATTCTGAACAGATTCTCCCCATTCCGGGGCCGGCTTGCCTGACTTCAAAAGATCCGCCAGGCGGTGCAGTACATCGAGATTTTCACCCCTGACACTGTCCCCCGGAAGCGTGGCCAGTATGGTTTCCTCCGCCAGCACTTTCAGATGAAGCTTCTTCGCGAACAGTATGAGCTCTTCTCTGGCTGAGCCCTCCCAGTCCGCATATCCGTACGGATTAACTATTACACAGTCCGTTTCGTTGAACTTCGGATAATCTCCCACGATGGAGATGAGCCTGTCCAACGCCCGCTTTACTGCCGTATGAACTCCCAGAAGATATGTAGGTGCAGCTATCACCACCTTGTCCGAGTGCTTTATATTTCTGATGAGAAATTCCAGATCATCCCCGATCCTGCACTTTTTCCCCAGTGGGACGCAGCTGTAACATGCTTTGCAGTTCTGCAGATCCAGAGAATTCAGATTGATCATGACCCGTTCTTCTCCGGGAAATCTGCTGAGGATCTCCTTCACTGCAAGCTCAGAATTCCCGCCTCCCCGAGGGGATGAGACGATGCCCAGTATGCGCATATCAGCCTCCTGTTTCCGCCATTGGTAAGCATACATAAGATAAGTACAACCTATACTTCTTAATTATATTTTATTTCATGGAACCATACAAGAATAACAGGTTCCCTGCGGAAATTATTCCCATGAATAATAAAAAAATGCGGGAGCATGCTCCCGCGATCTTCATTTTATCATCTGTTTCAGTTCTTTACAATTTCACATCTGTGGTTCTGACGATCTCGGCAAAGCGATTCAGCCACCGGTTGAATATTTTGTCTTTGTGATAGACGATATTCAGATTTCTGTTGAACAGATCTTCTTTCACATCCAGCATTTTAACGTTGCCCCGGTCTATGTCCTCCTTTACCAGCAGGTACGGGAGCACAGCAATACCCAGGCCGTCAACTGTGGCATTTATCAGCGATCTGGTATTTGAAGACTCCCACAGAGGTTCAATATCCATGTCGTAGAGCTTCATTATGTAATCGAACTTGTCCCTTACGCCAACGCCCCTGGTTCTCAGCAGGAAATTCTGATCCTGCAGATCCCTCAGCTTCAGATTCTTTTTTCCAGCAAGTTTGTTATCCGGGCTGCTCACAACCACGATCTTATCCCTGTAGAAAGGCTCCTGTATCAGAGACTGTTCTCTGGGAAGATCCTCCATCAGGCCCAGATCCACTGTATGATCGTAGATCATTGCCCTGAGTTTCGAGGATCCCGCCACAATGACCTTCACTCTTGCTTCTGGAAATTCCTCTGAGAACTTCGATATGTATCTCCGCAGCAGCACCGTGCCCACCGAAATGTTCGCTCCGATGGAGATCACACCTTTTTCTGACAAAGCAGGGATTTCCTTTTCGATTTCGTCCATCAGTCCGAATACCTGTTTGACGTACCTGTATAGCAGATCTCCCTCCGGCGTCGGGAACAGCTGCTTGGGATAACGCTCAAAGAGGCGGACGCCATAATGCTCTTCCAGTTCCCTGATTGCCTGACTGACAGAGGGCTGACTTATGAACAGTTTCTCTGCTGCCATGGTCATATTCTTTTCTTCGTATACTCTCATGAAAATACGCAAATGTCTGCTGTTCATAACACTTTCCCTCCGATATAATGATCAACCGGCCATTCCCTCAGGCACTCACATGATGCCGTTATTCCGTACGTAATCACCACTTTTAAGGTAAAAATAGCAATACCCCCTAATAACAGATAAAAATTTAACGTTATTATTTTACCCCTTTTTATTTATAATAATAATAAACAAAACCAAACCTATTTGGCAAGCATTATATAGTTCTGGTTCAAAAACAAAATTATATTTTCAAAATCATATACTGATTTGTGTTTATAATTTTCGGAAGAACTTTTCATTACTGCACCAAATCGTATTAATATGTTCCGACGTTTAATTTTTATCCAACACCTCTGTTCAGGGGAGCAGGCCTCTGCTACAATGTTTTTCATATAAAGGAGAAAAGCATATGAATTTATCTGACATAATCGGACCGGTTATGGTGGGACCTTCCAGTTCTCACACTGCGGGAGCTGTAAAGATCGGAACCGTCTCCCGGAAGCTCTTCGGTGAAAAGATTACCAAGGCGGAGATCCTCTTTCACGGTTCCTTCCTCTCCACAGGCAAGGGGCACGGCACAGACAGGGCCATCGTTGCGGGGCTCATGGGACTCTCTGTGGACGACGACAGGATTCCCGACAGCTTCCAGGAAGCGGAAAAACGGGGTTTTGACTTCACCCTTTCCGGCACGGATCTGGGCGAGAACGCTCATCCAAACTCTGTGAAGCTGATACTTCACGGGGAAAATGACAAGAAAATGGAGATCGTTGCGGCTTCAGTGGGCGGCGGCCGCATCAACATCGTGGAACTGGACGGCATTTCTGCCAATTTCAGCGGTGATATGGCTACCCTCATAGTTCACAATATGGATACCCCGGGACATGTGGCCAAAGTCACCGGCCTGCTCCACGTGCTGTCCATCAACATCGCCACCATGCAGCTCTACCGCAGCAAACGAGGCGGTGATGCAGTCATGGTCATAGAGTGCGACAGCGAGGTTCCTGAAGCTCATCGCAAGTGGCTGGCGGAACAGGACGGCATCATCCGGGTGACGTACCTTTCCCAGATACCCGAGGAGCTCAGCCCTGAGGATCTGGCGCACCAGTACAGAGAAAAGAAGGTGGAAGACTGATGTATGATTCACTGAACGAGATCTGCCTGGCAGCAGAAAAGACAAGCAGAGCCTTCTGGCAGATAATAATGGAAGATGACTGCGCCGAGCAGGGCATCACTGAGGAGCAGTCAATGGAAAATATGCGCCGCATGTACGCAGCCATGAAGCAGTCCGACGCACACTACGAACCGGACAGACTCTCCGGGAGCGGACTTGTTGGAACTGAAGCAGCAAAGCTCCGCAACCGCCGTAATGAAGGAAAGATGATCGCTGACAGATTCACCGCTGACATCATGATCCGTGCTCTCAGAGTAAGTGAATCCAACGCCTGCATGAAGAGGATCGTGGCTGCTCCCACTGCCGGATCCTGCGGCGTGCTCCCGGCGGTACTTATCACAGCGCAAAAAAAATATGACCTTGATGATGACAAGATCATGGAAGCAGTCTTCGTGGCAGGAGGAATCGGCGGAGTCATTGCAAACAGAGCCTCCATCAGCGGTGCAGAGGGCGGATGTCAGGCTGAGATCGGCTCTGCCTCAGCCATGGCTGCAGGTGCCCTCACATATCTCATGGGGGGAGACTGTCGCGAGATATGCAATTCCGCAGCCCTGGCACTCAAAAGCCTTCTCGGTCTGGCCTGCGATCCGGTGGCCGGACTTGTGGAAGTTCCCTGTGTAAAGAGAAATGTCATAGGTGCTGTCAATGCTGTTACCGCCACGGACATGTCCCTGGCAGGGATCATGAGCAAGATACCGCCTGATGAAGTCATAGATGCCATGCGGGGCGTCGCCACCCATATGGGTTCCGCGATCCGTGAAACCGGAGAGGGCGGCCTGGCAACCACGCCTACCGGCATAGACATACGCAATATGATCTCCATGGCTCAGAATAATAACTGATCGAGAAATCCCCGGACAACGTGCTTTTCAGCAACATTTGTCCGGGGATTTATATCGTGCTCCCTGCAAGTTTTCCCGTTGCCCAGGCTATATGCAGATTATATCCACCGGTAATGGCATCCACATCCAGCACTTCACCTGCAAATCTGAGTCCCTTAACTGCCCTGGCCTCCATGGTCGACGGATCCACATCTCTGGTACTGACACCACCCTGGGTCACCATGGCATGGGCGAACTTCTGGAATCCCGTCACTTCGATCTCAAGCGCGGTGCAGGCTTTCGTAAGAGCCCTGCGCTCCTCCCTTTTCAGTTCCGAACCACGCCTGTCTGCAGCGATCCCGCAGACTTTGAAAAGTGCTTCCGCCAGAGATTTCTGTATAAATGATGAGAGGATGTTCCTCACAGCTTTTTCGTGATGCTCCGCAATACTATTCTGCAAAACACTTTCAAACTCCTCCGTCGTCTCATGATCCGGAAGCAGATTCAGCACCACCGTGACCGGTTCGCCCTTTTCGAAGGCTTTTCTCATGCCCTTTCCTGCTGAGCTGGAGGCATTCAGAATTCCCGGACCACTGAGGCCGAAATGTGTAAAAAGAACATCTCCGGTTTCTCCGTATATGACTTTTTTCCCCGTCCGAACTCTTATATCCGCGTCTGCGACTGATACACCGGTCAGTTCATGAACCCAGCCGACATCAGTTATCAGCGGTACCAGACCCGGCCTGGTTTCAGTCACATTCAGGCCCGCTTCCCTTGCAAACCTCAGCCCATCCCCGGTGCTCCCGGTTCCTCTGAAGGAGAGTCCTCCTGTGGCCACTATGACCACGTCCGCCTCAACGGTGCTCCCATCTGTCAGCTCGACTCCGCGACAGATTCTGCGAGCCTCTGACAGTTCCTCCGTCATTATGCCGCTCACTTCACAGCCGGTACGCAGTTTTACACCCGAAGCCTTCAAAAGCTTCAACAACGCATCCACCACGTCCCCTGCCCGTTCAGTTACAGGAAAGACTCTTCCCCCGGATTCCACCTTTGTCTCAAGACCCGCTCTGCGGAGCAGATTCCTCATTTCCTCCGATGTCATCCCGTACATGGCACTGTATAGGAACTTCCTGTTTGTCACCACAGCATCCAGCATCCCCTCCGGATCCGTGTCGTTGGTAACATTGCAGCGTCCGCCCCCGGTGATCAGGATCTTCTTTCCCGGTTCCCGGTTCTTCTCCAGCAAGGTGACACTATGTCCTGCCTCTGCCGCTGCGAGAGCCGCCATCATACCGGCAGCGCCGCCTCCTATTACTATAACTCTTTTCATTTATCAACTCCGATATCCATAACAAGTCAGTCCTCAGCAACTTGTGTCTCAGATCCATCCAATATCGACATGCTCAGCTCTCGATATAACGCAGCAGTTCCCTGATCGAAGCCTGCCCGTCCTTTCTTCCCAGGTCATACACACCCTGCAGCTTTATGGGATCCTTCTCAAGGCGGCCGATACTGATCTCGCTTGACGGACGGATCACAAATATCCGCCCCTCCTGTTCCAGATGTGCCACCCTGTCCAGCATGTGATTGTATTTCCGGGCCCTGTTGATCAAAGCCCTTGCAAGTTCAGGATACTCCCTGTACCAGAACCTTATGACAGCTCTGACAGCCTTTCCCGGAATCTTCTTCCGGTAGGACGAATCCCTTGTAAGAATTACGATAAGCTTGTCACAGCCGCGCCGGAGCATGTAGTCCACCGGAATGCTGTCTGACATGCCACCATCAAGATACAACCCGTTCCCATATCTGATGACTTTTGACACAAAAGGCATGGAAGAAGTCGCCCGCAGCGCCTCCATCTGTTTAAAGCCATTCTTTATCTGGACGTATTCCGGCTTACCCGTCAGGACATCAGTCAGCACCACAAAGAAATCCACCCCGGACTCCTCGAAGGCCTTTTCATCGAAGGGATCCAATTTCATCGGTACCTCGTAGTAGGCAAAGTCTTTGCTGACGATGTTCCCTTCCCTCAGCAGAGAACCAAAGCCCATAAACCGGCTGTCCCCGGCATATTTCTTTAAATATCTGGGCACACGCCCCTTCTGTTTTGATGCATAATTGATCCCGTACAGAGCGCCGGCTGAAACGCCGATCATCTCAGACACCGGCAGCTCGAGATTCATAAGCTGATCCTGCACCCCGGCAGTGTACAGCGCCCTCATGCCTCCGCCTTCCATTACCATCCCTAGTTTCATGCTGTTACCTCTGTCATCCCCGTTCTCGTTCAAAAGCCGTCGTTTATAATAATGTTTACAGCCTCCGGCTCGTTATATACGATACGATCATTTTCTCTTACATTAATGTGATAAACTCCCGGTTGATTTTACCATATTTCAACCATCAAAATAAACCTGCTCCTGACACAAAAGCAAGAGAAAAACAGTTGCCTGCCTTCCCGGCTCGATCGCCCCGGATTTCAAAGCAAACGGCCAGCTTCAGTTAAAATAAGAGATGTTTCAACACAATAAAAAAACCAGCTCACTGATGTGAACTGGTCTTTCAAACCGGCAATGACCTATTTTCCCAGGCAGTCGCCCACCAAGTATCTTCGGCACTGTTGAGCTTAACTTCTGTGTTCGAGATGGGAACAGGTGGATCCTCAA
>JAIKWW010000026.1 GCA_024684465.1 Clostridia bacterium
TCACGTAAGGGTAAGACTCGAAGCTGATGAGAGATTTACCGAGGTGGTGGTGGCGCTGCCGGAGAACTCCAAGTCGGCATGTATAGGGATAACCGGGGAAAATTGTGTCATCAGCGGCATAGAGATCGAACAGAAGGATGAGGTGATATCCGGCGATAAGATCAGGAAAATTGCCGAGGATATCAGCTATATCGACAGGATGGAATCAGATGTGCCTAACGTTCAGGTGGACAGAAACAGATCTGCAGCCACTGAAGCTGTTACGGTAACAGGCGATACGCAGATTTCCTTCCATACGATGAGTCTGCCTTCCGCCAACCTGGTATGGCATTGTCCTTACATCGTGGTATATTATTCTTCGGACAAGATGGTTGGCGGCAAGGGTTTCCGGGAGTATGCCCTGATAAAGCTGAACGGTGAATACGAAGCAGAATCGGATTTTGCGGAGAACCGTTTCTCCATGAAGAAGCAGGAGTCCTTCCCGGGCTGGGATGTCTGGAAGGAAATCCATAAAAAGGGCCTGGAGTGCAAGATCGATATAAAACGCAACGGGGACAGGCTTACCATAGAAACCGAGAATCTGGGTATTCAGATCAGTGACAGGATAAGGATTCTGGACGGAGCACCGGAGGTTTACGTGGCGCTCACCGGAAATCAGATTGCTCTGACGGATATCCGGGTGAAGGGAAAGTGAGGGATTAGAATTGTTTAAATGTCTGTTTATGTATATAGCGCCGGGAAATGATCCGGATGTACAGTGCCTGGATCTGGATAAAGCCGGCACGACCATGTTCTTCCGCGGAGTTTCAAGCTATGAGATGGCGGAGAGGCTCGCAGCTGAGTTTTACGGAAAGCTCGGAAAGGAACTGTCGGCAATAGAGCTTTGCGGAGGATTTGGCATCGAAGGTACGGCGCGGATAAAGAAAGTGGTGGATGGAAGGGTTCCGGTGGGCTCGGTCAAACATGACACCGATCCGCTGTTCGATGATCATCTCGGGGGCGACGAAGTCTACGGAAGCTTCCGGGGTGTAAGTGAAAATTCCGTGGGTGTCGCAGGTTCGAACCGGATTCCCGGGGAGAAGACCCGGGTGGGATTTATCTACATTTCCGAGGGACAGGATCCTGCGGTACAGCGGGGAGATATACACGGCTCCGGGCTTGTTTTCATGATAAGAGCCGTGAGCAGTTACGCTGAGGCGGAAAATGCGGCAAGGGAACTGGTTGCGGATGGATGTGTGATGGTTGAACTCTGCGCCGGTTTCGGCATAGAAGGGGAGTACAGAGTGAAGCAGGCACTGGGCCCGGGGATACCATGCGGAGCGGTGAAATTCGATTATCATCCTTCCATGGGATTCAGATCCGGTGATGAGCTGGGTTGAAAAAAATTTTAAATTTTACCCTTAAGTAATCCTTAGAGTACACGATAATAATAGTGTAAACAGGAAAGCAGTCGAAAATGTTACCGAAGGAGGGACAGACCTCCCGGACATCACAGCTTTTCTGATTGCATTCTAATTTTTTCTGCGGGACAAGGATGTTCCGTAATCTCTCATTGAACCAAGGAGGAAGGAAATGAGAATACAGCATAACTTATCAGCAATGAACTCGCTGAGCAACTACAAATCAAATAACAGCGCATTATCTAACAATCTGGAAAAGTTATCTTCTGGTTATAAAATCAACAGTGCGGCAGATGACGCAGCAGGTCTGGCTATTTCCGAAAAGATGCGTTCACAGATCGCAGGTCTGGAGAAGGCTCAGGATAACGCTAACGACGGTATCTCCCTCGTACAGACAGCTGAAGGCGCTCTGACTGAAGTTAACTCCATGCTCACTCGTCTGACTACCCTTGCAACACAGTCTGCAAACGGTACTTACGAGGACGGCGTAGACAGAGCTAACATCCAGGAAGAAACTGACGCTCTGCTCTCTGAAATCGACAGAATTTCCGAGTCCACTAACTTCAACGGAATCAAGCTGTTAGACGGTTCCTTGTCCGGTAAGTCCCAGATCAAGAATCTGGCTCTGACAGAGTCTACTGCTACTAAGGGTAAGTTCACTACTGACGGCATAGCTGGCGGCGGATTTACAGGCAGCGCTACAGTTGTTGCTGCAAGCGTAGTTTCAAAGGCTAAGACTGCTCCTGCAACTGTTGGCAGCTCTACAGCAAGCGATGTTAAGTCAGCTATGGCTGCTGTTGGTCTTAACTTCAGTGATCTTACTAAGGACGACATCGGCAAGAGCCTCAGCTACACTGTAACCTGGACTGACAAGGACGGCAATGAGCAGACAACTACTGCTAAGCTGACTTTCCAGGGTCAGGGCGATGGCACTATCGCTGCTATGGACACTGGTTCAACTACAGCAGGTAAGGCAGGCGCAGATGACGCTAAGGGCGTGAAGAACTACTTCACTGATGACCAGGGTAACAAGTATTACCTCGAGAAGCTGACTTCTGCTTCTAACGTAAATGCTTCTACTACTCAGGTTACAGGCTATAGACTCACGGCTTCCAGCGTACAGAATGCATTCAAGGCTGGTCTCGAGAACAACGAGGAGTTCGCTTCCAACTTCGAAATCACCAAGAACGCTAATGGCAGCTTCACATTTGAGACAAAGGCAACAGGCGCCGCTACTGCGACTATCACAGGCGTAAGCGGTGGAGCAAACTTCGAGAGCAAGACCATCGCTGACAACAGCAAGATGGCAGGCTGGATGGCAGGAAACGGCGTTAAGGACAGCGGCGGCGGTTCCATCACCATCAACCGTGAAGCAGCTGATGCTATGCAGAAGTTCGACGCTAACAAGCTGGACGTTATCACAGGCACTTCCACTGCTGAAGATATCGCCAACAAGACTTTCGAAGTTGATGGTCAGAAGTTTGTAATTGCAGACAACTCTGTGACAACGGAACAGCTCAAAGGCATGGATTCCGATCTCCACGTGATCGAGCTCGGAAATGGTCATGGTAAGGGCAGCATTGACAACGCTGATACGAAGAAGATCGCTGCTGAAGTTCAGAAGGCTACAGGACGTGAGACTGAGGTTTACACTGCTGCTGACAATGAAAGAAACATCGGTACATCTGATGTAGTATTCAAGGATGTCAACAACAAGCTGAAGACTAAGGGCAACGACCTGACTCTTCAGATCGGCGACACTGCAGATTCTTATCAGCAGGTTAACGTAAAGATTCAGGACATGAGTTCCAAGGGTCTGGGACTCAAGGGTCTCGATCTTTCCACTCAGGAAAGCGCTTCCAAGTCCATCGATACTATCAAGCAGGCTGTAAACGCAGTATCTTCTCAGAGAGGTCAGCTGGGTGCTCTCCAGAACAGACTGGATCACACTCTGAACTCCTTAGATGCAACTAACCAGAACATCACAGCTGCTGAATCTCAGATCAGAGATACAGACATGGCTAAGGAAATGACTCAGTACAGCAAGAACAACATCCTTGCTCAGGCTGCACAGTCCATGCTGGCTCAGGCTAACAGCATGCCTCAGGGCGTACTGTCTCTCCTCGGCTAATAAGCTTCGGACGGCTTAGTCATAAGAATAATAAGATAGCATAATTTTCAACGAAGAACGATTATTTGTTTTGTAGTTAGATAGTGCAGGTGACGAGCCTGCGAATATGCTGAGAAAAGTAAGGCAGTGGGACTCAGGTCCCACTGCTTTATCTGTTTTTTGATCTCTCTCAAATATAAAATGCTCCCGTCTCCGACTGAAGCGCCGCGCGGGAGCATGATGATCATATTATAATATCAGAATTTCTGTTCGAAGAGCATCACCGGTTTGTCCTTCATCATGAACTTGTGGGAGAGAGGACCCGGATTACCGTAGTAGGCGTCGCAGAGGGTGAGGATCTCATCGTCTTTCTTCGCGTCTTCGCCTTCCAACAGAATGCATGCAGACTTTTCTTTATACTCCCGGATCAGATCCAGGTAAGGAGCTATCTTTTTCTCAGGGAGCATATCCACTATGTACTCCGCGATCTCAGGCTGAGGCATCCAGACGAGGGTAACGCTGTCAGCTCTGCTCTCAAAGGTCTCCAGAATCTTCCGGATACGTTCGGCCTCCTTCCTGGGGTTCATGTAGAGGGTATCTGCGCCGTTCTGGAACAGAATCAAGCGCTTTTCCTCGCTGTCACTTTTCAAAAGCTTTTCTTCCCACTTTTTATAAAGGGATGTGTCCGTCTTTTTCCTCTCCGGTATGTCCCAAAGCGGAGTGCCCAGGGGCAGAAGCTTGTTGTCCCAGTATGACACAAATTCGTCGCCTGAAAACTCCTTGAGAATGGTCATGTATCTTTCTTTTGTATTCTCAGACTGGGTGACGATATAATCAGCGTTCACAAAGCCCGGTGACTGGACATACTGTCTTATGGCCTCCAGGGCGACGCCGTTGTCAGGGGTTATCTCTTCGATCTCAAAAGGCGGAACGTAGATCAGCTTGTCCGTGAACTTCTTGATGTTGAATCCGTAGAAGAAGGGATACACGCAGTCGGAGCAGCTGATCTCATCATAGGCACTGACCATGTAGATCACATCCGGATGACGGTTCTCAAAGTCGTAGCTGTTGAAGTCCACGACCGGAACGTGGGACGGGAAGAGATCTCCCTCGTATATCTGTTCGCCTGCTCTGGCCAGATTGTCCTTCCGGTAGTAAGGAATAGGGATGACGTAGGCGTCGCAGTCAGGATCCTCTTCGGCTGCCTTCCAGATGCTCTCCATGGCCGGCCACTGGGAGGCTTTGTAAGGAATGAACACCACCTGGCGCTTTTCTTTTATCTGTTCCAGCTCTTTGGCCAGATCCATTATTATCCTGTTGAGTCTGTCTATGTCCGGAACCTTGTCACTGACTGTCTTTCCAGGATCCGCATCAGCGATCACGTCCAGCTCGCTACGATAGTTCCTTACAAGTTCGACTGCAGGGATGTCTTCTCCGTAGTTGGTCGTCAAGAGCTGTTCCATGTTCTGTCCCACGTCCTGACAGGAGGTGAGAAGCTTTTCTATGTTGGCCATGTCTCCCAGCTCTATGTAGCGCGGGATCATCATGTGGATCTTCAACAGCAGTTCGGTGAACTGAAGGGACTTTCCCTTTGCATCGTCCCTCACTGAACGGTCTTTTCTCTCCAGATCCGGCATCCAGAACTCATAGGGATGCCAGACACACTTTACGTAAGTGTCCATGCCCTGGATATTCTCGATCTGTTTTCTGTAGAAAGGATAGGCGTGGGCGGAGCCTCCCTTGACCGGCATCATATAATCCGGACCGAAGGGAAGTCCCAGAAATTCGTGATATCTCACCGGTACCCGGATATGTGTATTCTCAAAAGGCATCAGCATCCAGTCGTCAAAGATGTCCCGGCTGTAGATCCTCTTTAATCCTACGTAGACGCCCATGTAATCTATGACTTTCTTTGATCTGGGATTATTGAAGGAGTTTCTGTGGAGCCTGTCAAAAAACTGCTCCAGCTCGTATCCGATCTTGTCGGGATCGAACTTCTTACCGGCGTTTTTCTCGAGAAAGCGGATGGCGCCCTCACGGATCTCCTGAGGGAATATGCTGTTTTCATTGTTGGCTTCCCTTGCGGCGTCAGTCAACTTCTTGTATTTGGACAGATATTCTTTTGCCTCTTTTCTGTTGTCGGTAAAGTCCTCCAGGCAGAGGATGTCGATGCCTGTGATAGGAGGGAAACCGTGGAACTTATTCAGAGGCACGGCCAGATCACCTTCCAGCTTTGATGTTAGTCTGGTGCAGTATATTGAGATCTCAATGCCCGGGTTGTGCTGCTGGTTCACCAGAGAATAGGTACCGGTGAGTTCATTTTCTGCATACATCAGGAACTTGTCATAATCTCTGCGAAGCATGATGATATCAATATCATCGTCCCAGGGAATGAAACCGCCGTGACGCACTGCGCCCAGCAGTGTGCCGTAGGCAGCAAACCATTTCAGATCATGTCTCTTGCAGAATTCATCAAAATCTGACAGGACTTCCAGCTGGGAGGCCCAGCAGCGTTTCATCTGACCGGAGACGAAGAAACCGTCCCTGACCTCATCGTCAAAATATGATTCAGGAAAATCCATATAATACTCCTTTATAATAAAAAACTATATAAATATCATTATCAAAACGGGCGGGAACACGACTCTCCCCATATATTCTATCGGACAAGTCGCATAATTGTTAAATATTATGGCAATGATTTGTTGTAAAATGTAATTGCCGCTTATATATATTGTTTTTATGACGAAAATATAGATATATAGGTATTTTTCAAAAGTGCAAGGAGTATTAAATGTCAGAAGACAAGAAGAGAATATACAGGGTCGAGTCCGGGGAGGACACCCTGGAGAGATTTATAGATGACGTGGCAGCTATGAAGGACGAGGAATCAGAAGAAAAGGGTGAGTCAGTGGGCAAGCTGATATACGACAAAGTGAACAGTCTGCCGGTCCAGTAGCAGGACCGGACTCAACGGAAGGAGAAACGATAATGATCATTGGTTACACTACAGGAGTATATGATCTGTTTCATATCGGTCATCTGAATCTTCTCAAGAATGCAAAGGGTATGTGTGACAAGCTGGTAGTCGGCGTGACTGTTGACGAACTTGTGCAGTATAAGGGAAAGCACGCAATGATCCCTTTTGAAGACCGTATAGAGATAGTCCGGTCTTGTAAATACGTGGATGCTGCGGTCCCTCAGTATGATATGGATAAACTCAAAGCCTGCAAGGAACTTGGCGCCTCATATCTCTTTGTGGGAGATGACTGGTACGGAACAGAGAAATGGATCAGATACGAGGAAGAGTTTGCAAAAGAAGGGATCAAAATAGTTTATTTTCCGTATACTAAAGGTATTTCAAGCACAATGATCACGGAAGCATTAAACAAGATCAGAAAAGACGATCTGTCGGATCTGAAGTAGCGACACATCGATGATCTCAAGGAGACCGGTTATGAATATAGAACGTTTTATGAACAGATTTCTTATGGATCTGAAGCCATACAAATCCATATCCCAGGAAGTGTGGGAGAAAGCTCCCGAGACCTGGGACAAAGTACTTAAACTGGATTGGAATGAGGCCACAGTAGAGCCTTCACCAAGAGTGAGAGAAAAGCTGGAGGAGTTCTGGAAGACCCACGACCTTCTTCATCTTTATCCCAACACTTCAAATAAAGAGTTGATCTCTGCGATCTCACAGTTTGCAAATGTTCCGGAGGGCAATGTCCAGTACTTTTCCAGTTCGGATTCTTTACATGAATACATAGGGAAATGTTACATACAGAG
Source organism: Clostridia bacterium (assembly GCA_024684465.1). Lineage (GTDB taxonomy): Bacteria > Bacillota > Clostridia > Peptostreptococcales > Anaerovoracaceae > JAIKWW01. The sequence continues at coordinate 7,300 of JAIKWW010000026.1, forward strand.
TGGGGACAAGGTCCTGATCCTGTGGCCGTCATACGATAATTTCAGGTCCACGGCAGAAGCCAACGGCGCGCAGATCATCTACTCTGAGATGAACGATGGCTTTGAACTGGATATCACGCGCCTGACTTCGGATATCAGGTATTATCAGCCTAAGATCGTTTACATCTGCAATCCGAACAATCCAACAGGGCATTGTATTCCTAAGAGCTCTATCCGGGAACTGGTATCTGAGTTTAAGGATACTCTCTTTTTAATAGATGAGGCATACACGGAGTTCACCCATCAATCTGTCAATGATCTGGTGGTGACTTTTGACAATCTGCTGGTGACTCATACGATGTCAAAGGCCTTCGGACTGGCAAATATCAGATTCGGGTATCTGGTCGCTGACATTGATCATATCGATATCATCAGCAGGATAAGGAATCCTAAAAACATCACGACATACGCACAGGTGGCGGCTTTGGCGGCACTGGAAGATCCTGAGTACATGTGGAGATATGTGGACGAGGTCAATTCCGCGAGAGAATGGTTCTATAATGCGCTTAAGGGTTCCGATCTTTTCAGGGATTTCGTGGTGTATCCTAGCAAGTCGAACTTTATTCTGATCAAGTGCCCGTCGGTGGATATAAAGGCGCATATCTACTATTCCCTGAGAGAGAGGAATATATATGTCCGCCAGTTAAGTCAGACGGCGACGTTGCTCAACTGCATACGTATAACTATAGGGACCAGAAGTCAGATGGAATATGTATTTGATGTTCTGAAAGAGATAATGAGCGGGATGACTGCTTAAGTATAAAATATGATCAGATAACCGTAGCACGATAAAAACGAAAGGATAAATGATGAAGTCGCTTCTGACTCATCATACAAGGAAATGAAATGGTAGATAAAGATTATTGCATGAGCTCGTATTTGACCTTCAGATGTATTTTCGATGACGATAAGGAATTTGCTGAAGGATTGCATCATTCGAAAGATATTCCTTTCCCGGAGGATAAAAAGGTAGTAGTAAATACTGCAAAGGAAGTGGCGGAAGCTTATAAAGCAGCTTTTGAGGAAAAGGAAAAGGATACCAAGCTGGGCATCATGCTGTCCGGAGGCATGGATTCTGCGACTCTGGCTGCGTTCATGAAACCGGGAACGGATGCGTACACGCTGAGATTCATCGGCGGAGAGTTCCGGGGTGAGGATCTGAGAAGAGCGGAACAGTTTGCCGCTGCATACAAGCTCAATCTGCATTATGTCGACATCAACTGGGGCGTTGTAGAAAGAAACGTCAACGCACTGATGGAAAAAAAGGGAGCGCCCGTACATCCAATCGAACCTCAGGTAATGGAGGCTGCGCTGCAGGCACAGCAGGACGGCGTCGAGATGCTGGTCATCGCTGACGGAAGCGATCTGGTCTTTGGCGGAATGGACAAGATGCTGTCCAGAGACTGGCTCTATGATGACTGGGTAGAATTCCTGACATTCCTGGATCCGCAGCTGGTCCTGAAGGATCCTGTATCGATGGATCACATATTTGCTCCTTACCGTATCGACGGAGACAAGATCGACTATCTGAGATTCATCGAGGAAGTCTTCACTCATGAGTCCAGCGGCGTTTTCTGCAATGCATGCATAACAGCTGGAATGAAGTACACACCTTATTTCGACCCTTCCAGCATGGTAAAACTGGGCACGCCTCTCGATCTTCAGAGGATCAGAAACGGAGAATCTAAGTACATCGTCAGAGAACTGTTCAGGATGTGCTATCCGGATCTTCCGATTCCGGAAAAGGTACCTATGCCGCGTCCTGTGGATTACTATTTTAAGAACTGGGGTGGTCCGGTAAGGCCGGAGTTTAAAGAAGGCCTGGATATGAACAAGTTTACGGGCAATCAGAAATGGCAGATGTGGTGCCTGCAGAGATTTTTAAATATCTATTGTTAAATGAAAATATCCCGTTTCCGGACACAGCCGGAAACGGGATGATTATTTTGTTCAGTTTTCCCGGTCGTCAGAATTTCTGATCATACAGCATCACAGGTCTTCCTGCCATCATGAATTTGTGGGAGAGGGGGCCGGGGTTTCCGTAGTAAGCGTCACAGATGGTCACGATATCATCGTCCCTCTCTGAATCTTCGTCATCGAGAAATATGCCGGGGAAGCTTTCTTTATACTCACTGATAAGGTCAAGGTAGGCGAGCTTCAGCTTTTCGGGGAGCTTATCCAGATTATCTGATATCTCAGGCTGCGGCATCCAGACCAGGGTGACCTTGTCGGATCTTACTTTAAATCGTTCAAGGATCTTTCTGATCCGGTCCAGTTCCTTCTTCGGGTGTAAGAAGAGGGCGTCTGCGGCGCTCTGAAAGAGTATCACCCGCTTTTTTTCGCCATTCTCATTATTGAGATCTTCTTCCCACTTTTTATAAAGCGACAGTGTGTCGATCTCAGGAGCCGGTATGTCGTGCAGCGCTGTACCCAGTGGCAGCAGCTTGTTGTCCCAGTACGTCTCGAACTCTTCTCCGGAGAATTCCTTGAGGATCGAAAGATACCTTGCTTTGATGTTTTCAGACTGTGTGATGATGTAGTCCGCGTTTACGAATCCCGGGGAATTCACATACTGTTTCATGGATTCGATCGCTATGCCGTCATGCGGGCGGATCTCTTCTATTTCAAAAGGCGGAACATATACCAGCTTGTCTGTGAACTTCTTGATGTTGTATCCGTAGAAGAAAGGATACACGCAGTCTGAACAGCTTATCTCGTCGTATGCGCTGACCATGTAGATCACGTCGGGATGACGATGTTCGAAATCGTAGGTGTTGTAGTCCACCACAGGAACGTATGAAGGAAAGAGGTCTCCTTCGTAGATCTGCTCTCCGGCTCTGACCAGATTGTCCTTGCGATAGTAAGGAATTGGGATGACGTAGGCGTCACAGTCCGGATCCTCGTCAGCCGCCTTCCAGATGCTCTCCAGAGCCGGCCAGTCAGCCGCTTTGTATGGGATGAACACCACCTGAAGCTTTTCTTTTATAGCCTCCAGCTCTGAAGTCAGCTCCACGATGATCCTGTTCAGCTTATCAATGTCCAGATCCATGTCTCTTATGATCTTCTGAAGATACTCATCCGTGATCTCTCCAAGCTCATTCCGATAGTTCTTTACCAGTTCGACTGCAGGGATGTCTTCTCCGTAGGTGGAGGACAGGAGCTGTTCCATATTCTGACCCACAGTCTGGCAGGATGTCAGCAGCTTGCCGATATTGGTGATATCCCCAAGCTCGATGTAGCGTTGGATCATCATATGGATCTTCAGCAGAAGTTCCGTAAATTGCAGCGTTTTACCCTTTGCATCAACTCTGACAGACCTTTCGGCTCTTTCCAGATCCGGCTTCCAGAATTCATAAGGGTGCCATACTGCGGCAAGAAAAGGCGCTAATCCAAGATCGATCTGCTTTCTGTAGTACGGATAGATATGGTCAGCATTTCCGCGGATCGGTTCCATGTAATTCTCACCGTAGGTAACGGATAAGAATTCACGATATTTTACAGGTACTCTTATCATCGTATTCTCAAAAGGCATCAGGAACCAGTCATCGAAGATGTTCCGACTGAAAATGGCTTTGTACCCATTGTAAACACACTGGAAAGATATGACCTTTTTTGATCCCGGATCATTGAATGCATTCCTGTGGACGCTGTCCATAAACTGTTCGACTTCATATCCGATCTTGTCACGATCAAATCGTCTGCCGGCTCTGGTCTCCAAATAACGGATCATTTCTTCGTGCTCATGTTCAGGAAGAGTGGAGTTTTTTCGCAAGGCTTCCAGAGCATGATCTCTGAGTTTATAATACCTGTCCAGGAATGATTTTGCCTCCATTCTGTCATCTGCAAAATCTTCGAGCGGGAATATATCTATACCCGAATGAAGAGGAAATCCATGGAATTTTTCCAGAGGTCCTGCTATGTCGCCCTTATATCTTACGACCAGTCTAGTGCAGTAGATAGTGAGCTGGACGCCTTCATTGTGCTGCTGATTTACAAGCATATAGCTGTCTGTCAGTTCTGTTTCCGCATACTCAAGGAACTTGTCATAATCTCTGCGGAGCATGACGATGTCGATGTCGTCGTCCCAGGGAATGTACCCGCTGTGACGTACTGCGCCGAGAAGAGTGCCGGCATATGCAAACCAGTTCAGGTCATGTCTTTTGCACAGTTCGTCAAAATCTGAAAGTACTTCCAGCTGGGAAGCCCAGCATCGTTTCATCTGGCCGGATACAAAGAAACCGTCTCTCACTTCGTCGTCGAAAAAAGTTGCAGGAAAATCCATGTGGTGCTCCTTTATGTTGATTGAAAAGTATTGTGATCAGGAATGTGAAAAAGAACACACCTTCATATGTTTTATCGGAAAAAACAAGCAATTGTTAAATAATGTGGCATATTAATATTGTAAAATGTAATCGTTATTAATATTTACCGTTGTAATGACGAAATTAATAGTGTGTAGGTATTTCAGGCAAGTGACGCAGGGAATGCTTAAGCGCAGGCTAAAGGTCACGGTATTCAAGGGGGAGATCCTTATTATGACAGTTGATAACGCAATAATACTTGCTGCAGGGACAGGATCCCGCTTTACGCCGCTTTCATTCGAAAGACATAAGGCTCTGACAGTGGTCAGGGGAGAAGTGCTGATCGAGAGGCAGATAGAGCAACTCAAAGAAGCAGGTATTAATGATATTTATATAGTAGTGGGATATAAAGCAGAACAGTTTGAGTATCTGAGATCAAAATATGGGGTCAGATTCATTAATAATAATGATTACATGAACAGGAACAACCATGCTTCGATATGGGCAGCGAGACACATTTTGAATGATTCATACGTCTGCTCTTCGGACAATTATTTTTCGGTCAATCCATTCGAAAAAAAGGTGGATGACGCATATTATGCCGCAGAATTCGCATCCGGTAAAACGAAAGAATGGTGTATGACAGAAGGTGAAGATGGATACGTGTCACGAGTGACTATCGGCGGTGAGAATGCATGGTATATGTATGGACACACTTTCTGGAGCCGGGATTTCTCCGGGCGTTTCATCGATATTCTTGAGAAAGAGTATAACGATCCCGAAACTGCAGGGAAACTGTGGGAGGTCATATACGCGGATCACCTGGATGTCCTCAAGATGAGAATAAAGAAGTATGAACCTGGTGTTATATATGAGTTTGATACGATGGACGAGCTTCGGGAATTCGATGGATCATATATTACAGATACAAGGTCTGGCATTATAAAAAAGATATCTGAGCAACTGGGTGTCCCTCAAAGTGACGTGATCAACATTCGGAGTTTAAACGGCGTGGATCCGGAGGCGATCGGATTTGAATTTGATTGTCCCAGGGGATCATTTAAGTATCTGTATGAGTCCGGGACGATGCATCCCAGGAGGTGAATAAGGATGGGGGAACCGATAAGAGAGATCGTCGCAGACGATATTCCCAGAATAGAGACGTTGATCGAGCTGGCCGGCAAGGAAGGTATAGGAACAAAGAGTATAGAACGTCTATGTGGCATGACGAACCGGTCTTATAAAGTGGTATTGACAGATGATGAGGAACTTCTCGTACGCGTTCCGGGAGAAGGAACCGAAAAATTGATAGATCGCATGAACGAAAGGAAGAGCACGGAGCTGGCGTGCGATCTGGGTATAGATTCCGATCTTCTATATTTTGGGGATGACGGGACCAAGGTCATGAGTTTTATTCACGATCCTCAACCTATGAACAACGAGGTCATGAGACTTGAAAGCAATATACTTCAGGCTGCCGAGATCTTCCACAGACTCCATTATTCAGGGGTCGATACAGGAGTGCGTTTTGAAGTGTTTGAGATGGCACGATTGTATGAAGACCTGATCAAAGAGTGTGAGGTGGAATTATTTGACGATTATGAAGAAATAAAAGAACAGGTCATGAGGTATAAGTCAGAGATCGATAAAGAGATAAAGATCTCCAAAGTGCCATGCCACAATGATTCCCTCGTAGCAAACTGGGTCCTGAACAGTAACGGACGTCTGTACCTTGTAGACTGGGAATACAGCGGCATGAATGAGGCCATGTGGGATCTGTCGTGCCTGTCGATCGAAGCTGAGTATACTTCAAAGGAAGACGATGAATTGTTAAAGGCATATTTTGCTTTTGAGGACACTGTCGTTGGAATAGAACAAAAGAAGCATTTTATCGCCGCAAAGATGTATGTCGATTACTTATGGACTTTGTGGGGCCTGACAAGGGTCCCTTATGAGGGCGAGTTTATGAGAGGATATGCAGCTAAACGCTATGAACGGCTTAAAAAAAGCATTAATGACTATGATTCGATCGATTAACTGAAAACGAAACCTGTAAGGGAGGACGAAATGAAAAACTTAAAATTCCGGCGTTATTCTAAGGGGGGCTCTGCATTTTCAGCCTCGTAGTTGGAGCCTTGTATTTTACGGGTGTTCTGGAGCTGAATCTGGTAGAACTGTCAGACGATTTTGTTGCAGGAATAGATGATCTGGACAGTTTTGCGAGAATGATGGGAGTCGTCACTTTTGTCGTGGGGATCGTGCAGGGTCTGTCGTCGTTTGCGATCTGAAAAAGGCGTATGTTTTACCTGCCACTGGGATTTACGGTCTTTTCAATCCTGTCTGTCGCCGTGAAACTGACCGGTAAGATCAGTGCGTTTCCAATGCTGAAACTGGCCGCTTACCTGATCGTTCTCGGAATACTGCTGTTTGACAGGAAAGAGTTCAATAAGCAAAAGCATATCACTGAATAAGAATATTAAAAACATGCGAAGTTCCGGGGAAGGGGCGACGCAAGGTTTTTCATATTTTTGCAGCTTCGGAACCTCCATAATGGATCTGGAGATTAAATTTCATTAAGAAAAACCTAATGTTATAATTAGTTGACGTATCATCGTCAATCCAATATTCTGTTTAAGGGAAGTGTGTTAATTTTTTACAACGAGGTGATAGATAAATGTCTGAGACAGGACGTGATCACAAGAAGATATATGAATGCTGGAGGGACTCGGATGTGTTCGACGAGGCTGCCAGGGCGGAGCTTGAGAGCATAAGCGGGGACGAAGAAGAGATAAAGGACCGGTTCTACAAGGACCTTTCCTTCGGCACCGCCGGACTCCGGGGCGTCATGGGAATCGGAACGAACCGGATGAATGTATATACTGTGGGGCTGGCTGTGCAGGGACTGGCGGATTACGTGAACACCTACGAGCATCTCAGCGGAGGACGGATCGGGATCATACAGAATTCCGACGACTACACTCCGGTGGAGGGAGCATCCGTCAGGAGTGCAGTAATAGCATATGACTGCCGTCACAATTCCCCGGAATTTGCGGACCAGGCGGCTCGCATACTGAACGCCAACGGGATCAGGACATACATTTTCCCATCCCTGAGGCCGACGCCGGAGCTGTCCTTCGCAGTGAAGGCCCTGGGATGCAGCACCGGGATCATGGTGACTTCCAGCCACAATACAAAAGAGTACAACGGCATGAAGTTCTACGGGCCGGACGGCTGCCAGATGCCTGACAAGCCTGCGGGACTTGTCATCGAGTGCATCGACAGACTCCGGGATGAGAATGACGTGACCGGAGCATTTAAAAAGGTCAGGATCATGGATCCGGAGGAGGCCCGGAGTTCGGGACTTTACAACATCCTGGACGGGGAAATCGATGACAGATACATGGCGGCCCTCTCTGAACTGATCCTGGACAGGGATTCCATAGAAAAGAAGAAAGATCTGAAGATCGTTTTCACACCGCTTCACGGCACCGGTGGAGAACCCGTGCGCAGGGTGCTGAGGGAAGCGGGATTCACGGATGTCACCGTGGTCCCGGAACAGGAGAAGCCGGATGGAGATTTCCCTACTGTGGAGCAGCCGAATCCGGAACATCCTGAGGCTTTTGAGCTCGCTCTGGCGATCGCGAAGGAGAAAGATGCGGATATCATCCTGGCCACGGATCCCGACGGAGACAGACACGGTCTCTACGTCAGGGACAGGAGCGGGGAATTCATCAGATTTTCCGGCAATATGTCAGCTCTGGTGCTGCTGGAGTACAGGCTGTCCCAGCTGACGATAAAGAATTCATACGCCATAGATGAGGCGGGAATGTCAGATCCATCATCTGCGACAGCATTTTTCCGGGATTCTGCCATTATTACCACAATCGTATCCTCACGGATGACCAGAGCCATCGCAAAGTACTACGGGGCAGCTGTGATCGAAGGATACACCGGGTTCAAGAACATCTGCAGTGTCATGACCCTCTGCGGGGAGCAGAGCGAAAAGCTCTCGAGAGACAAGAAGGTTTACGGCTCTGTGTTCGGAGCATACAGATGCCTCTACGGCTTTGAGGAGAGCTTCGGCGTGATCCCGGGAGATTATGCCCGGGACAAGGACGGCGTGGCCACTGTGCTGGGACTGTGTGAGGCGGCAGCTCACTATCTCGTAAAGGAGAACAAGACTCTCTGTGACGTGATGGCTGAAATGTACGAACGCTACGGCTACTACAGGGACGGACAGCTTTCGGTGGTGCTCCCGGGTGCTGACGGAGCGGCTAAGATAAGCAGTTATATGAACGGACTCAGGACGGATCGTCCTCTGGAATCCATAGCAGGGCTGAAGGTCCTGCAGGTTAAGGACTATGAAAGCGAAAGCTTTATTTTCCGTAATGCGATTACGGGCAACTCGATTTTCAATCCGGAGGTGAGCATGCCGAAGTCCAACGTGATGGTTTACGAACTTGAGGGAGGCTGCTGGCTGGCGGTAAGGCCGTCCGGCACCGAGCCGAAGATCAAATTTTATTTTGAGGCCAGCGGTCCTGACGGCAATGAAGTGGATGAGATGATCCACCGCTTTAAAAAGGATCTGGCCGGTATTGTTATTGAGTAAGGACTTTTATGTTTAGGAGGTTTGTATGAATTACGAAATCATCGGTGACAAGACGCCTGCGGCAATCGTAAAGCTGGGTTCGGGAGAGGGAATCTTCTGTGAGAAGGGCGCAATGTGCTGGATGGACAGCACTCTGGAGATGAAGACTGAGGGCGGCGGCCTGGGAAAGATGCTGGGCAGGGCATTTTCCGGTGAGGCGATGTTCCGCAATCACTATGTAGCTAATGCGCCGGGCGAGATCGCTTTTGCATCCACTTTCCCGGGTGAGATCCGCGCTATCCAGGTTTCGCCGGGAAATAACGTGATCGCACAGAAGGGCAGTTTTCTGGCTTGTGATGAGTCTGTGGACATGAGCGTTCATTTCCAGAAGAAGCTCTCCAGCGGATTCTTCGGCGGCGAGGGCTTCATCATGCAGAAGTTCTCAGGTAACGGAACTGTTCTGATCGAGATCGACGGCGGAGCAGTTGAGTACACGCTGGGACCGGGAGAGAAGAAGATAATCGATACGGGCTATCTGGTTATGATGGACGAGACCTGCAGCATGGAGATCGTTTCGGTAAAGGGAATCAAGAACATGGTTCTCGGAGGCGAGGGCCTGTTCAACACGGTCATCACGGGACCGGGAAAGATCGTCCTGCAGACTATTCCTATTAATAAAATGGCTGAGCGGATCATGGGATTCATGCCGGCAAAATAAAATTGACAATAGAATAACCAGCGGCCACTGTGATGTACATTTTCAAAAGCGGCGGTATGACACATCGCGTGTTGACTTTACTTGCATCATAGGTTTAAAATGATTTCGTTACGTGTATAAATAGAAAGAAGTCAAAAATAATAACCGCAGAGCGGTTTGTAATGAAAATCATTTGTTAGGAGATAGCATTAGTAATGAGTAATAACCCTTATAAGACCAGAGAAGGCGGAGCGACTGTCACGGTATTTGTTCCTTACGATTGTCAGAATAATTGTCCTTTCTGCGTCAACAAGGAAGAATACGGCGACATGTCCGGCTTCAGCAGAGACAAGATCTGTGAAAGCATCCACACGATGGACGAGATTACCCCATATTGCGATTTTGTGTTTACAGGCGGCGAGCCGTTTGCGGATCTGGAGTCACTTCAGGTGATGCTGGATCAGGTGCCTAAGACACACAAGGTGTACATCAATACCACATTCCCGGTATTTGCTGACCGCACGCCGCAGGATATGCTGGATTTCTGTGAGAGAAACAAGGACAAGATCACATGCATAAACATTTCCAGACATCTGGTGAAGTATGTGGAAGAGTCGGATGACGAACTGGTGGGCAGCATTCCTGTTCCTACCAGGATCAACTGTGTTCTCTACAAGAATTATCCGAGGGAAAAGCTGACGGATTATATGGATCGCTGGAACAAGTACGGGATTCCTATCCAGTTCCGCTTTGACTATACGGATACCACGCCGGAAAATCTCTACGAGGAGGAACATGACAAGATCCTCGCTGATCTGAAGGATTTCTGCAAATATACCGGACTTGACGGCTGCAGGATGCGCTGCGGTTATCATTTCACTTACAGGGATCTGGAACTCACATATCACAAGACTCTTCCTTACAGCACCATTGTTGAAAAGGAAGGGGATACGACCTATGACATCCTCTATGATATCCTGATCAAGCAGAACGGCGATATCCACGGGGATTGGGACGGGAAGATCCTGGATGTAGAAAAATACAGACATGTAAAATTTGAGCCGTATGATCTCAAGTGGCTTGAAGTCGTGGAATGATCAAGAAATGATATGAGGCCCCCGGACATCAGTCCGGGGGTTTTGTATACGTGTATTTTTAAAACCCGTTTTTGTTGATGGAAACGAGAATTTAGTGAAAAAAATAACAAAATATGATTCATTGACTCTTTCTATTCTTGATATAACGAAAGAAATAGATTAAAATTATATGGATGACACAGGGAGCTTCAAAAGCCCGGAGTCATCGACAAATATCGTTAGTGACAATGCAGTTTTCCGTTTGCCGGATAAACAGTCCGATCCGGCTGTCACGGAATGTGCTGTGTTCTACGAAAACCCGGAGGGAAAATTGGTACAGGAAACAGTCAGGACAGAGGATGCAGTGGGCATGCTCCTCGCACATGACATCACGAAGATAGTTCATGGTGTATCAAAAGGCAGACTCTTCAAAAAGGGACACAAAATACAGCCTGAAGATGTTGAATCTCTGAAGAATGTGGGTAAGAATAATATATTCATACTGACACTCGAAGATGGTGAAGTTCACGAGGATGAGGCAGGTGTGCGTCTGGGAGAAGCGATACGTGGAGAAAACACGTACACAGAAGACGTTAAGGAAAGCCGTGTCAACGTGTTCGCAGAGTGTGACGGACTTCTGAAGATCAATGAAGAAGCTGTATATCGCCTGAATGATCAGCCGTTTGTCGTCTGTTCGACGAAGGCGAATAATATCGCTGTAAAGAAGGGCGACATGCTGGCAGGAACGAAGATGGTTCCACTCGTGGTGAGCGAGTCAGATGTTTCGGCAGCCGAAAAGATCGCTTCTGATGCGGGCTGGGTGGTTAAGGTTATTCCGTACAGAAAGATGAAAGTAGGCGTTGTCGTTACAGGCAGTGAGGTGTATTACAAGAGGATCGAAGATGCATTTGCCCCGGTCATAACGGAGAAAATGGAATCTTTCGGTTCAGAGATAATGGAAGTGATCTATGTTCCGGATGATCCGGACATGATCAGAGATTCCATCATCGCGCTCAGGGACAAGGGCGCGGACATGATATTCGCCACAGGGGG
>JAIKWW010000065.1 GCA_024684465.1 Clostridia bacterium
TAAGCCACTCCTTCCCGCATATCTTCTACGGACATGCTGCCCGCGGCAGCTCTCAGGCTGAATCCCTGTCCGCCGAAATACACGGCATCAGCGCCGTAAGCTACGGCAATCTTCAGCTTTTCAAGATCACCTGCCGGCGCAAGTAATTCTATTTTCTTCATATTATATAGCCTCCGTTGACTGACATCTGTTTACCTCTTGCGAATGACGCTGACAGACATGCCGTCTCCTGCAGATATAAATGATGTGTCCGCATTCTCAAACTCTGAAATATATGAAAGGAATTCGTTCATCTTTCTGATGTTAGTTCGATATTTCCGTCCCGGATCATACTCCTCCGAAACAGTCCTGCCGCTCATCAGTATGTTGTCGCAGATAATGAGTCCGCCGTCCCCTACTTTGTCGATCACTGCGTTCCAGTAATCCAGGTAATGACTTTTGGCCGCGTCTATAAATACCAGATCAAAGGGTCCCTCCTGCTCAGCGGCAGTCAGGGCGGCATCGCCTGTTACGACTGTGATGCGGGACTCGTAGCCCAGGTTGCGAATATTCTCCCGGGCAGCTTCCGCGGTTTCTTCCTTCAGTTCTAATGATACTACTTTTGATCCCGATCCGCATACTTCTGCGAAAAATGATGCAGAATATCCGACAGCGGTACCGAATTCCAGTATCCGGACCGGCCTCGCGATCAGTAGCAGAGTGCGGAGCACGTTCTCCGTATCCCTGAGAATGATCGGCACGTGATCTGCTTCAGCTCTGAGACGAAGATCACCCAGTTCCCGGGTCACCGGCTTGTAGAAGCCGTTAAGAAATTCAAGCACTTTCGGATTTGTGATATTTGAATCATTTATTCCCATTATTATCTCCCGTGAATATTGATTACCTCAACCTCAGTCCGCCTGCCGGATCCGGTGTTATCAGTCAAGTGAATTTATGTATTCTGCCTTGTAAGCTTCAAACTGTTCATAATTCGAAGCAAAGTTGTGTGAACCGTCCTTTGCCGGGCTGGCCACGTAATACAGATAATCCGTGGATGCCGGATTCAGCGCCGCATTTATGGCCTTCTCACCCGGCGAGCAGATCGGTCCTACAGGAAGACCATCCACTTTATAAGTGTTATAAGGGGAATCCACCTTCAGGTCAGATTCGTAGAGACGCTCCTTTGTAGCTCCCAGAGCGTACTGAACTGTGGCGTCGATCTGAAGCCTCATGCTGCTGTTGAGTCTGTTGTAAATAACGCTGGCGATTATCGGTCTTTCCTCGTCCAGCTTCGCTTCCTTCTCGATGAGAGAAGCCACCGTCAGGATCTGCGCAGTTCCAAATCCCGAAGTAACTGTGGCGTCGGAAGAAGCATAGGCTTTATCGTACACGCTCTTAAAGGTGGAGAGCATCTTCTCGATTATCTCGTGAGGTGTTAACGTCTTGTAAATGTTATATGTCGAAGGGAAAAGGAAGCCTTCCAGGCGCTTTTCTCCCTGAACCCCTCCGTTTAAGAAGTCGTAATCGAATGTGCCTTCGGCCGCTTCCTTCAGGAATTCGTCAGCCGTGCATAAACCGGTCTTCGCGACCACTTCAGCTATATCCTTCAGAGTATATCCTTCAGGAATAGTGAATGTCAGAGTATCTTCATTTCCTTCGATGAGTTTATCCATGATCTCTCTCGGAGACATGGCAGCAGATACCTCGTAAACGCCGGCTTTGTACTTTCCATCATTGCCCTCGATCCTGGAGAAAATCTTAAACCTGAAGGCACTGTCGATGACGCCACTGTCACTGAGGATCCCGGCTATGGCATCTGTGCTGGATCCCTGTGGGATGGTAACTGTCACGCTTTCTGTGGCAGAGGCATCCGCCGGTGCTCCCAGCATGTGCAGAAATGCAAATACCCCGCCTGCGAGGATCACCAGTATGAGAAGTATTACAATTATACCGCGTCCTCTTTTCTTGCTCTTGCTCATTCCAATACGCTCCTTTAAAATACATCGTTCAAACTAAAAGGGCACGTCGGTACTTAAGTAGCGACCGTGCCCCTGAAAATCGGAGTACTGTGTTTATTTGTCTTCCTTGGCTCTTCCGAGATACTCGCCTGTTCTTGTATCTATCTGGATGAGTTCACCTTCATTGATGAAGATAGGAACCTGGATAACTGCGCCTGTCTCAACTGTAGCCGCCTTTGTTACGTTAGTTGCTGTATCGCCCTTAACGCCCGGTTCAGTCTCCACAACCTTCAGGTTAACGAAGTTAGGAGCTTCAACCTGGAATGCCTTGCCATCGTAGAATCTGATAGTTGCGTTGTCGTTCTCTCTGAGATACTTGATAGCATCTTCTACATCTGCGTAAGTCAGAGGAATCTGGTCGTAGCTCTCCTGATCCATGAAATAATAGAGCTCACCGTCATTATACAGATAAGTCATCTGCTTTGTTTCGATGATAGCGTCTTCAAATTTATCACTTGGGTTGAAAGCTTCTTCACGAGTTGCTCCTGTGAGAATGTTTCTGTACTTGGTTCTTACAAAAGCAGCGCCCTTACCTGGCTTTACATGCTGAAAATCAAGTACTACGTGAGGCTCACCATTCATAACGAATGTCTTGCCTTTTCTGAAATCACTTGCAGTTACCATATTTTATTCCTCCGTTGTTTTCTTTCATTATTTCATCCTGATCAGAGAATGATCAGTTCCTTCTCGGATTCAGACAGAATGATTATATCAGAATCCCTCACAATGGACAAGTCCTCTATCCTGACACCGAACATTTTAGGAATATAAATCCCGGGCTCGATGGTTATGAGCATATTGGGCCTGAACACATCTTCATTTTTCGAACTCGCCGTCGGCGCTTCGTGGATCTCCAGGCCCA
>JAIKWW010000070.1 GCA_024684465.1 Clostridia bacterium
GATCTTTTCGGCTGCAGGAACTTTTGGAAGTCCAGGCATAGTCATGATATTTCCGGAAAGAGCCACAACAAAGCCTGCGCCGGCAGAGATCTTTACTTCACGGATACTGATCCTGAAGCCTTCCGGTCTTCCCAGCTTTGACGCATCATCGGAGAGAGAATACTGTGTTTTTGCAATGCAGACAGGCGTTTTACCAAATCCCAGCGCTTCAAGTTCATCGATCTGTTTTCCCGCTTTATCTATAAAATCCACTCCGTCAGCGCCGTATATCTTTGTTGCGATCGCAGTTATCTTGTCACGGATAGAGAGAGTCTCATCATAACTGAATTTGAAATTGTTTTCGCCGCTCTCGGCAAGTCTTACAACTTCTTCAGCGAGTTCTACGCCACCTGCGCCGCCTTTTCCCCAGACTTCAGAAAGTCTGACATTGACGCCGAGTTCTCTGCATCTCTCAGCGATCCTGTCAAGTTCCGCTTCCGTATCAGTTGGAAAACGGTTAATCGCAACAACTGCAGGAAGTCCGTAGACCTTTGTGATATTCTCAACGTGCTTTAACAGGTTAGGCATGCCCTTGTCCAGAGCTTCCAGATTCTCTGTATTGAGCTGATCCTTTGGAACTCCACCATGAAGCTTCAAAGCCCTTGCAGTTGCAACGATAACTACAGCGTCAGGACGGAAACCCGCCATACGGCATTTGATATCCAGGAATTTCTCTGCTCCCAGATCAGCACCGAATCCAGCCTCAGTAACAACATAATCTGCAACATTAAGTGCCATTTTGGTTGCCATGATACTGTTGCAGCCATGAGCAATGTTAGCAAATGGTCCGCCATGAACAAATGCTGGCGTATGTTCCAGCGTCTGAACGAGATTAGGTTTGAGGGCATCTTTCATGAGTGCTGCTACCGCGCCCTGACCATTGATATCAGAGACTCTTACCGGTTCACCGTCAAAATTATAGCCGACAACGATTCTTGCCACTCTCTCCTTGAGGTCCGTTATATTGTCAGAAAGGCAAAGAATAGCCATTATTTCAGATGCAACTGTGATATCGAAACCATCTTCCCTAGGTGTACCGTTAACCTTTCCACCTAATCCATCAACGATAAATCTCAGCTGACGGTCATTCATATCCATACATCTCTTCCAGGTGATACGCTTAATGTCGATGTGCAGCTTATTGCCCTGCTGAATGTGATTATCAAGAAGTGCTGCAATCAGGTTATTTGCAGCGGTAATCGCGTGCATATCTCCTGTAAAATGAAGATTGATATCTTCCATCGGAACAACCTGAGCATATCCGCCTCCTGCAGCGCCGCCTTTAATGCCGAATACCGGTCCCAACGAAGGCTCTCTGAGTGCGAGTGCAGTCTTTTTACCTATTTTGCTGAGTGCGTCTGCAAGGCCGACAGAAGTAGTAGTTTTTCCTTCACCTGCAGCTGTAGGATTGATGGCAGTTACCAGGATAAGCTTGCCGTTGGAGACATCTTTCCTGTCCCTGAGAAGCTTATAATCTATCTTTGCCTTGTACTTTCCATACTGTTCCACGTACTCATCAGGTATACCTGCAGCCTTGGTGATCTCGGTAATTGGGAGCATTTCGGTTTCCTGAGCGATCTGGATGTCAGTTTTGAATTCCATTACAACATTCTCCTTAGTTATCAAAGATATAAAAGAAATATGTTCATATAAGAACAGTTAAATTATAACAAAAAATCCGATTATTTAGCGGATCTTTTATCTGACACATGTTATAAAAAAATATCCCGGAATGCCGTCTGATTACAAATTCACTTCCTATCAGCGATAGGTGGGTACTCTGCTATCCACTTCTGCTCTCCACTGCAATGGTGGCCTAACATAAATAGACAGACCCGAATTCCCGTGAATATAATGTAGGTTAAATTACATAACCATAACGAACATTCTAGGATATTTCTTGATTTCATTTTACACCAATCTTATGAACAATTACACATAGAATTATTATAAGAATGACTGATTAACTATGCATCCAGCTCGTCAAGATCAAGAGCACAGTTTGTTGTAACCTTCTGAACGTCATCATTATCTTCAAGATCGTTTATGAGTTTGATCAGAGACTTGATGTCGCCTTCTTTTTCAGGTGTAGCTTCTACAGAAGGAACTAAATCTACATCTGATTCTGCGATTTCGAAACCGGCAGCCTTGATAGCTTCGCATACTGCGTCGAAATCAGCCGGAGCAGTATAGATTTCAAAGGAATCTTCGAGAGTTTCCATATCTTCCATACCTGCTTCCATACCCGCTTCCATGAGGGCATCCTCATCTACGTCATCTGTCTTTTCGATAACGATAACACCCTTTCTGTCAAACATGTAGGACACACAACCAGGCTTACCGAGGTTGCCATTGTGTCTGTCGAAAGAATGCTTTACAAATGCGGTTGTTCTGTTGTTGTTATCAGTGAGAACATCTACGATAACTGCTACGCCGCCAGGGCCGTAACCTTCAAATGATTCTTCGATAAGATCTTCACCGGCAAGTTCTCCGGTACCCTTCTGAATTGCCTTCTTGATCTTGTCATTAGGCATATTGATGCCCTTTGCTCTTTCAATTGCGTGCTTAAGAGCAATGTTATAGTCAGGATCTCCGCCACCCTTGGCTGCGATCGTAATAACTCTTGCGTACTTTGTAAAATTAGCAGCTCTCTTAGCGTCCTGCGCCGCTTTTCTGCCTGCGATTGTACCGTGTCTACCCATTGGTCAGTCTCCTTATTATGTTTTTTTACTCGAAAGAGTATATCACACATCAAAATGCAATTCAATGAAATTACAATAAAATGTCAATTTTCCATGTATTACAACAAACTAAAACTATTGAAAAATTTAGTTTTTGAGCGAATGTACCGGTGCAGGGATTCTGCCTCCTCTGTTAACAAGTTCCTCACAGCTGAATTTGCTTACAGACATGATAGGAGCTGTTCCAAGAAGGCCACCCAGTTCGATGGAATCGCCAACATCCTTGCCTATTACAGGGATAAGACGCACTGCAGTGGTTTTATTATTAATAACTCCGATAGCCGCTTCATCTGCAATAATTCCTGAAAGAGTCGCTGCGGAAGTTGTTCCGGGAACTGCGATCATATCAAGGCCTACAGAGCATACACATGTCATTGCCTCGAGTTTTTCTACAGAAATGGAACCATTGATTGCTGCAGCTATCATGCCCTCATCTTCACTTACCGGAATGAAAGCACCACTGAGTCCTCCTACGTGGGAAGAAGCCATGATGCCACCCTTTTTAACTGCATCATTGAGCATAGCCAGAGCAGCCGTAGTACCCGGAGCGCCGCAGCTTTCCAACCCTATTTCTTCAAGAACGCGAGCGATACTGTCGCCAACTGCAGGAGTCGGAGCGAGAGAAAGATCCACAATACCGAATGGCACTCCGAGACGCTTAGAGGCTTCATCTGCAACAAGCATGCCCATTCTCGTAACCTTGAATGCAGCTTTTTTGATGGTATCCGCCACAACATCAAAAGGCTTACCCTTAACAGATTCAAGCGCAACCTTTACGACTCCCGGTCCGCTTACACCGACATTAATCTCACAATCAGGCTCACCTACACCGTGGAAGGCTCCTGCCATAAACGGATTATCCTCAACAGCATTGGCAAAAACAACGAGTTTCGCACATCCTATACTGTTGTCATCCTTTGTGAGTTCTGCAGTTTTCACAATAGTCTCACCCATCAGTTTAACCGCATCCATGTTGATACCGGCCTTCGTGGAACCGACGTTGACAGAAGAACACACCAGTTCGGTTTCAGCAAGAGCCTGTGGAATGGACTGGATCAGGATTTCATCACCCTTTGTCATTCCCTTCTGCACGAGTGCAGAGAACCCTCCGATAAAGTTGACGCCTGTCTGTTTTGCTGCTCTGTCCATCATTCTGGCAAAAGCCACATAATCTTTATCCATACTGGATCCGGCAACTATGGAAATCGGAGTTACGGAGATTCTCTTGTGAATGATAGGAATGCCGTACTCCCTTTCAATTTCCTCGCCAACTGAAACAAGTCGCTCAGCCTTTTTTGTTATCTTGTCGTACATGCGCTGTCTGGCGATCTCACCGTCAGAATGTGCACAGTCGAGGAGAGAGATTCCCATTGTGATCGTTCTGATGTCGAGTTTCTCTCTTTCAAACATATGGAGAGTATTTAAAATATTTTCTACGTTGATCAATTTATTATCCTCACTTTCCCGAATCTGCGATTCCTTTTGACTAACGAATCTACAGTTCACTCATTGCAGTGAAGATGCCTTCGTGCTGCATTTTTACGGAAAGACCCATCTCAACACCCTTTTCTTCCACTTTCTTCTGGACTTCATCAAAGGAAACAGGTGATTTTTCCGTATCAACGATCATTATCATAGTGAACACGTCATCGTGCATAATTGTCTGATTAATATCGAGAATATTAACACTGTACTTGGCAAGGACATCTGAAACGCCTGCGATAATTCCTACTTTGTCTTTTCCTACAACTGTAATTACTGCTTTCATGGTGATTACGGGCGAATCTCGTCAGGCCGCCCAACTCCTTTCCTCATATAACAATTCAGTACTTAGTTTATGGCCATCTGTACCGGTATGTCGACCGGAATCTTAGCCCCATCGTCATAAAATTATATCACTATGTGAAAATGATTTCTATCATAATAAAAAGAGGGAAACTAATAAGAACAAATCGTTTCGAATACAACAATTTCCATAAATAGGTCCCTAGTGAAAAAGGCATCCGCAGAATCCACCTGTGTGTTCTCTCGCGGATGCCCTGATGATCATTATTTATCGCCGGAAGCCTTCTCCGATTCTATCTTTTTTTCCAGATTCTTGTGTGCTGTAGCCATCATCAGCTTAATCCTGTTGAGCTGATTGACATTGCTGGCACCCGGATCGTAGTCGATAGGAACGATGTTCGAATAAGGGTTATGCTTTCTCAATGGCTTTATCATACCCTTACCGGTAACATGATTTGGCAGGCAGGCAAATGGCTGCAGGCAGACGATATTTTCCACGCCGCTGTCGATCAGTTCTGTCATCTCACCTGCAAGAAGCCATCCCTCACCGCACTGGGTCCCGAGGGACGTAACAGTTTCAGCCTTTGCCGCAATCTGATCAATATGAAGCGGAGCTTCAAACCGCTTGCTGGCTGCCAACTCCCTGGAAATCACATCCCTGTAGAAATATATCAGCTTCATACCGATTCTTCCCAGAAAATGTCCTTTGAATGAACCGGCCATATATCTGTAGTTAAAATCAAAACTCTTCAGATCGTACATGAAGAAATCTATGAGATCCGGTACTACTGCTTCTCCGCCTTCATCCTCGATTATCCTGACGATATCATTATTCGCATTAGGATGATACTTTACGAGAATCTCACCTACTACTCCCACCTTAGGCTTTCTGACATCTCTCAGCGGAATTTCATCAAACTCCCGAATGATTGCCCTTACGTTTCGCTTGAATTCACTTCTCTTTCTGTTGATAACATTCTGTCTTGCAACTTCATTCCATTTCTGATAGAGACTATCTACACTTCCAGGCGTCACTTCATAAGGCCTTGTAGCATTTACCAGACGCATGAAAAGATCACCGTACAAAACGGAATAAAGTATGCTCATCAAAAGCTTCGGTGTGAACTTCATTCCCGGGTTTTTTTCCAATCCCACAAAATTGATGGATACTACCGGAACCTGTTCCATTCCAAGCTTTTTCAATGCTTTCCTCAGAAGTGCGATGTAATTGCTGGCTCTGCAGCCGCCACCCGTCTGTGACATCAATACAGCAGTCTTGTTCAGATCATATTCCCCTGACTGCAATGCGCTGATTATCTGTCCCAGAGACACGATCGTCGGGTAGCATGCATCATTGTTTATATACTTGAGGCCTATATCTACAGCGTGTGTATCAACTGACGGCAGTACCACCGCATTGAAACCACCCTCCCGGAATGCTGTTTCCATCAGATCGAACTGCATAGGAGCCATCTGCGGGATGATCAGAGTGTAATTCTGCTTCATTTCTTCCGTGAAGATAACACGTTCAAAAGGCTTTATGACAGGAACCGGCTTTGCCCCCATCCTGTTTCTTTCATCCAGAGCCGCCTTAAGAGATCTGATTCTGATCCTGACTGCTCCCAGATTAGTCCCTTCGTCTATCTTCAGGACGGTGTACAGCTTGTTGTGCGCCTCCAGAATATCTTCCACCTGATCAGTCGTAACCGCATCCAGACCACATCCGAAGGAATTGAGCTGGATAAGATCAACATCGTCATTAGTTCCTGCATATTCAGCGGCCTTGTACAGTCTGGAGTGATACATCCACTGATCAAGAACGCGAATCGGCCTTACCATGTCAACACGGCCTGCAACGGAAGATTCTGTAAGCACAGCAAATCCGAAGGAGGTGATCATCTGGTCGATTCCATGGTTGATTTCAGGGTCGAGATGGTACGGTCTGCCCGCCAGAACTATGATATGACCACCCTCTGCCCTTACCCTTTCCAAAATAAGGTCAGCTCTGTTGATGATATCTCTTTTAAAGTGAGCATCCTCTGCACGAGCCTTTATAACCGCACGCTGGACTTCACCTTTCAAAACTCCGTATTCAGCAAATTCCTCTGTGAGTCTTTCCACAAGCCGCTTATCGTCATAATACGGCAGGAAAGGATGCATGAATTTCACATGGTTCTCAGCGAGATAGCTGTCCATATTTCCGGCAATAACCTCCGGATACATGGCCACGATCGGACAATTATAATGATTGTTTGCGTTTTCGTCCTCGATCATCTCATAATTCATGCTCGGATAAAAGATCGTCTTTATGCCGTCGTTGATGAGGGCCTTAATGTGACCGTGTACCAGTTTCGCCGGATAACATGCAGTATCCGAAGAGATCGTATCCATGCCTGACTCGTAAAGTTCCTTGTTGGAAGCCGGTGACAGTTCCACGCGGAAACCCAGATTGGTCAGGAATGTATGCCAGAAAGGATAGTTCTCGTACATATTCAGCACTCTCGGCAGTCCGATCCTGCCCAGCGGAGCTGATTCCAACGGAAGCGATTCATAATGATTGAACAGCCGGTCGTATTTGTACTTGAACAGGTTGTTTTCTTCGTTGGCACGTTCCCGTGCTCCTGCACCACGTTCACAGCGATTTCCGGTAATAAACCTGCTGCCGTCACCGAATTTGCTGATGGTGAGCTGACAGTTGTTCTCACAGAGTCCGCAGCGTGTGTGCATATTCTTCATGGTGAACGAGTCAAGATCCTTCGATTTGATTATCGATGACTCACTGTGTCCGTCCCATCTGTCGATACCGATCAAAGCTGCACCATATGCTCCCATAGTCCCGGAAATATCAGGACGGACCACATTTCTGCCCAGAATCTGTTCAATACTTCTGAGAACCGCATCATTGAGGAATGTTCCACCCTGAACAACGATATTTTCACCGGCCTCAGATTCATCCCGAAGCTTTATTACCTTATATAACGCATTTTTTATTACCGAGTAAGACAGACCCGCTGAGATATCGCCTATGGAAGCACCTTCCTTCTGTGCCTGCTTAACCCTTGAATTCATAAACACCGTACATCTTGTTCCCAGATCTACAGGTTCCTTCGAGTCCAGCGCTTCCTTTGCAAATTCGCTGACACTGAGATCAACTGATTTTGCATAAGTCTCAATGAATGAACCGCAGCCTGAGGAGCACGCCTCGTTCAGCATGATGCTGTAAATAGCTCCATCCTTGATCTTTATGCTCTTCATATCCTGCCCGCCGATGTCCAGAATAAAGTCCACAGAAGGCAGAAATTTCTTCGCAGCTGTATAATGCGCAATAGTTTCTATTTCACCATGTTCCGCATTGAAGGCGGTCTTAATGAGACCTTCTCCGTATCCGGTCGTCACGACATACGCAATAAATAAACCCTCCGGCATGAGGCCGTAGAGCTCCCTGAGCATCGATCTCGTACTTTCCACAGGATTGCCGCCATTATTCCGGTAGAAGGTATACAGAAGTCTTCCTTCTTTATCTGTCAGAGCAGCCTTTGTTGTAGTAGACCCTGCGTCAATTCCCAAAAATGCAGGACCATGGGCTTCCTTGATATCTGCCCTTTCCACCTTGTGCTCCGAGTGCCTCACGCTGAACAATCTGTAGTCTTCAAGGGAGGCAAACAGCGGTTCCAGATATTTGACATCTTCATCGTGCTGATCCGAAGTCTTCTCGATCCTGCTGACAAGTTCAGCCAGATCCACTTCTTCAGTTTTATCAGCCATGAGTGCTGCTCCGATCGCAACATAATATTTTGCGTCTTCCGGAAATATAACCTGCTCCGGTGTAAGACCCAGAGTTTCCGTAAAACGTTTACGCAGTTCTGATAAAAATGTAAGAGGTCCTCCCAGGTATGCTACATTTCCCTTTATTGCTCTTCCACACGCCAGGCCGCTTATGGTCTGATTTACAACCGCCTGAAATATGGATACAGCGATATCTTCATGGGCAGCACCTTCATTTATGAGCGGCTGAATATCAGTCTTGGCAAATACGCCGCAGCGAGCAGCTATAGGATAAATAGTCTTGTAGTTCTTTGCAAGTTCGTTCAGCCCGGCAGCATCTGTATTCAGGAGGATTGCCATCTGATCTATAAATGCACCGGTACCTCCGGCACATGTTCCATTCATTCTCTGTTCGATAGTACCATCATAAAACGTGATCTTGGCGTCTTCTCCTCCAAGCTCGATTACCACATCTGTCTGGGGAATCAGTGTCTCAACTGCATTAGAGCAGGTCGCGACCTCCTGTTCAAAGGGAATTTCCAGACGGTTTGCCAGCGACATGCCGCCTGAGCCTGTAATAACCACACGCATCTTTCCGCTGTATTCCGCAGACATCTCCCTGAGAAGCTCCGCAACTTTCTCGAATACATTGGACATATGCCTTTCGTATCTTTTGTATACTATCTGACGATTATCATCGATCAAAACGAGTTTTACTGTTGTTGAACCGATATCGATTCCTAATCTCATTTATTCCAAAACCTCCGTATCGAGTAAGAATAACTTTGATTTCTTATCTTCTACTCATCATCTTCATCCGGATCAAGCCCCAGGGCATACGCGATTTCCACCATTCCATCCAACATTTCGGAAGCCGCCTCCTCAAGACTGAGTCCGGTCAATTCCAATCCCCTGTTAATGACTTCGCGGTTGCGCTCGGGTGCAAAATCAGGATCATTAAAATTCCTGACGAGATCTTCAACGGTCAGTTCTTCAATATCATGTGATTCCAGTGCCAGTACTGAATCATAAACCAGTTCGCAAAATTCTGCTGACAGATAGAGAGCCTTTTCCATGTCTGTTTCAGGTTTAATATCTGTATAAACCCCATAACCGTGACTCATTACTGCCCTGATAAAATCCTCATCATAGTTGACTGCCGTCATGATTTCCTGTGCTCCGTAGCACTGATTGTCAGGTTTGAGCTGATTATCCACATCGTGAAGAAAGCCCACCAGGCCCCACTTTTTCACTTCTCTGGCATCAAGCCCCTTTTTTTCCGCAAAACGTCTCATTACATTTTCAACTGCAAATGCAAGAGCAGTAATTCTTTCATCATCTACACAATCCTGAAAAAGATCAGCTGCCATCATCCTTGATGCAGGCATCATATTAATCAACTCCTTAAAATAAATTTATTTAAATCAATATATATTATTTACCATTAACAATGTAAGTTAAAACATTGTTTAAAATCACTCACAATATAGGATACCTTTAAAATCAAACTAATACAAGGACAAATGTTACACATTATATATATTAATAACGGTGAAAATAAGACACTTGCAGTGCATTCAGCCAGCTGCCCGAAAAAAAACGACGGCACATCCCAGACATTGTCTGCCGGGACGTTCCGCCGTACGATTACGATCTGAAACTAGATTTCCTTGAGGATTTCCTCATCCTCCGGTGTAATTTCAAAATCATCGCCTAAATCTGCTGTCTCTGCTTC
>JAIKWW010000051.1 GCA_024684465.1 Clostridia bacterium
CCCTGGGCAATCATGGCGATCTGGGTAAACTGATCCTTATCCACCCCCAGCAGTTCGTGAAGCTTGTCATTGACATCCTTCACCTTTGCAGTCACCCTGCCGTCCGGTTCGTGGAATTCCGCATAAGCTGCCTCTTTCCTGAACCCCTCTCCCCGAAGTTTCTTTCTCTCCTGCTGTGGTTTCCGCAGAACTCTGTACTCCCGGCCGCCATATTCAAAGATGAGCTCCACGACAGTTTCCATTTCAGGATCCGCATACTTCGAACGCATCATTTCCGGTTCTCTTCCGCTTCCGCTGGCCTCACCGTAAAGTGCAAAGGTTATGGCGTCAAATATGGTTGTCTTTCCGGCTCCGGTATCTCCGGTTATGAGATAGATTCCCTGTTTTCCCAGTTTGTCCAGATCCAGCTCCACCCTGCCGGCATAGGGCCCGAAGGCTTGTATAAGGAGTTTTACAGGTCTCATTTTTCTTCCTCCCAGATTTCCTTCACCAGTTCCTCAAGTATCCCGGTCATCTCGTCGTTCATTGGACTGTTGTTCTGAAGTTTATACAGTTCCCCGAAGAGCTGCAGAGGCGTCTTTTTCTCCGCCGCCACCGCACCTTCTACGGTCTGCAGATCGGAAGTTCTTGTATTGTCGTATTCAAGCTTCATCATGTTGGGATAGATGACTCTCAGCTTTGAAGCTGCGTCGGGAACATCCATTTCATCTGTAAGAATGATATGCATATAATCATCCGTGTCCGTGCCGATATAGCTGCTTCTCTCCGTTAGTTCCATGTAGGTTCCCTTTATCGTGCGCATGTCATGGAGCGGCTTGAGTGGAATGGTCCGGATGTCCGCACGTCCATCTTCATCCAGCTCCACAACTGTTGCCGACTTGCTGTGGGAGATCTCCGACAGGCTGTATTTCAAGGGAGTTCCGGCATATCGCACCTCCGGCCGTCCCACCTGCTGGGGCCCGTGAATATGTCCAAGTGCCACATAGTCGAAAGGATCAAACAGCGAGCCGTCCACATTTTCCAGGGTTCCCACCGTGATTTCCTCCGAGTCCGAAGGAGATGCTCCCGTGACAAACTGGTGTGCAACCAGCACGTTTCTCCGAGCCGGGTTCAGATGCAGGCTTTCTATCACCGTTCTGACTGCATCATTGTGATCCCTGATCTCAACATCCGGAAAAAATCTGCGCACGTAAGCAGGTTTTACAAACGGAAGCAGGTAAAAATCCACCATTCCGGCGGCAGTTTCACCAGCGGCGCCAGTGCCGTCAGCGGCGGCAGTCTCACCGCCAGCAGCGCCGGTTACACCATCAAATTCCACAAGCGAGCTCCCGTCCTCACTGATGCTGACTCTCTGAACCTGTCCCTCGTAAACACCTGAGATGAATACCCCGGACCGCTCAATCAAACGGGCACCGAAGGCCAGTCTCTCACCGGAATCGTGATTTCCGCTTATCATGAGAATGTTCGGGCACAGGCCTGACAGTTCAGTGATAAAACTGTCAAACAGGCTCACAGCCTCCGCCGGCGGCACCTGCCTGTCGTAGACATCCCCCGCTATTATCACCGCAGCCGGCTTCTCCTCCGCCACGGCTCCGATCACCTGATCCAGAACGAACCGCTGGTCCTCCAGCATGGAGTAGCCGTTGACCCGCTTTCCTATATGCAGATCTGCAAGATGAAAAAATTTCAAAACAATATCCTCCAAATACTCTGAAAAAGGCCGGCCCCACATTCAACGCACCGCGAACTGTCCGGCCCTGTCACACTAAACATTCTACCATCTCACGAACGTATGTTCAATAAATTTTGAACAATAATCAGCAGCAAAGATCTACCGGCCGGCACAAGGTCTGCCGGTTTCAGAGTGATCCGGGCGCCGAACCATTGCCGCAACCCGAGCCCTGTATTCCAAGTCCCCGGCCGGAATCGGTTTGCCGGCGCGGAGTGCGGCTGTGTGAGGCGCGCATCCGAGGCGCAGCTGCGTTCAGCACCGGGTTTGCCCGCAGTCGGAGACTTCCTCCATTAATTCGATTGAAACAGACTTAAATGTGGTATAAAATATTTCAGGTGAAACAATCTGAAAAGGAGATTCGTTAAGATGAGCAAAAAGATCGAAATTGAGATAAAATGCCCTTACTGCCACATTCAGAACAAGGGCGAGAGATGGGACTTCATCGATACAAGAAGCAACCCGGAGCTTAAAACTGCAGTTCGTTCCGGCGAGGCCTTCATTTACAAGTGCCCGAGCTGCGACACCCCTTACGACGTGGACGCCCCTTTCGCATATTTTGAACCCGAGAAGAAATTTTTCCTCATGTATACCAACAACAAAGAGGATTACGAGGAGGCGCTCCGGGTTCTCAAGGGTGAAGAAGAGAGCATGCTGTCCGAAGTTCGCGCAGTGCTGGACGAGATCCTCACTGACGAAACCTATGCCAAGAGGCTGGTGTTCGGCAGGGACGAGCTCTTTGAGAAGCTGACTCTTCTGGATCACGGTCTGGATGACGGCATCATGGAACTGCTGAAGATCGCTTACGGTCAGAAGATCGCTTCCAGAAGAAACGGCGACGTGGCCGCTGCCGTTACCGGCAAGGGTACCACCACCTACGCCCAGTCAGGTACCGGCAAGAAGACTCCGGAGTTCGACTATCTCCGCTTCTTCCTGGACGACGAGACCAAGATCGGATGCCTGTATCTCATGAAGGACAACAAGCGGATCGCAAAGCTGAACACATCCCGCGTGGTATACAACCAGGTTCTGGAACGCTACGGAGCCGAGGTTCACGAGCGTGAGAAGAACCAGGTGGAGATCAATTTCCGCTGGGCCTTCGACCTGCTTCAGGCGGACAGGGAAAAGCAGATGGCTGCCTGGGAATAGTGTTGGATTGATGTCAAAACAACGTTAAAACAGCATCATATTAATATTAATATCAATAATAATAAAAACAGAAACTGCCCTCCGGGAAAAAGTCTCCCGAAAACAGTTTCTGTTTTGTTTTTTTATACCGGTTTTTCCGGGCCTGCGCCGGTCCACCGCCGAGCCGCCCGGTACGCCGGTCCGGGCCTGCGACGAGGTCTAAGCGCCGAACCATTGCCGCAACCCTAGCCCTGTATTCCAAGTCCCCGGCGCGGGGTGTGGCTGCGCCAGCCGGCACCTGGTTTGCCGGCGCGGAGTGCGGCTGTGTGAGGCGCGCATCCGAGGCGCACCTGCGCCCAGCAGCCACACCGGTCCCTCCCCGGATCTCTACATCAGAGGGCCCAGCAGTCTCAGCACCTTGAGCGCAGTCACGTACACCGGATTCTGCTTTGCCAGCATCTCGTCAGTGATCCTGCGGCAGTACTTCAGAGTCTCCTCAAAGTCCGCTTCAGCCTCCAGCACCACGGAATCGTGAAACACCACGCTGGCGCATTCGTAATGGAGATCCAGACTCCGGTAGTCCAGATTGATGGTTCCCATCACAGCCATTCGGTGATCAGACACCATCATCTTGGTGTGGACGAAGCCCGGTTCATATTCATATACCTTGATCCCTGCAGATACCAGCTCCCGGTAGTATGATTTTGCCACCAGATTGGTCACCTTCTTGTCAGGAATCCCCGGCAGGATTATGCGCACGTCAACGCCGCTCCTGGACGCATGCTTCAGCGCGTGGATCATTTCATTGTCCGGCACGAAGTACGGAGTCATTATGTAGACGTAGTCCAGAGCTGAAGAAATGACGTCAATGTAGACATTTTCCGCCACATTGGCAGGTCTGTACGGCCCGTCTCCGTAAGGTATCACGTAGCCGTGATCCCAGCCGTCCTTGTCCTTGCCCACATCTATTTTGGAAGCGTAGATCGGGGAGCCGTCCTCGGTCATTCCTTTATACTCAGTGATGGTATCCAGATATTTTGCATACTCGTGAGGCTCAGGTTCCGTAGCGTTCCACATCTGCAGGAACAGCATAGTGTAGCTCCTGACCGCATCGCCCCTGAGTCTGAAGCCCTGATCTTTCCAGTGTCCGAAACGTTCCACCAGATTCAGGTATTCATCAGCCAGGTTGAATCCACCGCTGAAGGCGATCTCACCATCGATGACCAGGATCTTCCGGTGATCTCTGTTATTGTATGCCGATGAAAAGAACGGGCGGAGCCTGGAGAAGACCTTTGTCCTGATCCCCATTTCATTCAACTTTACGTCATATCTGAAAGGCAGGTTGAGTCCGCTTCCCAGTCCGTCATAGAGGACTCTGACTTCAACGCCCTCGCCCGCCTTTTTCTTCAGAACCTCAAGAATGGAATCCCAGAACTCTCCCTGGGATATTATGAAGAATTCCAGGAATATGAATTCCTTTGCATTCTCAAGAGCTTCGATCAGATCGTCAAATACGTAGTCTCCCAGAGAATAATATTTTACCTCTGTATTGGTGAAAGTGGGATAACCCATCATTTCCAGGTAAGTTGACAGCTTGACGAAGTCTCGTGTTTCGTTCTTCTTTATCTTTTCGTCAACTGCGGGCATGGTCACCGAATAGGCGACTGTTTCCTTCTCCGCATTTCGCAGCTGGATCTGCGGCAATATATTTGCGAAGGTGCCGTGGGTTATGAGATACATCAGTGAACCCATAACCGGCAGAAACGCCACAATGATCGCCCATGTCATCTTGTACATCGGGCTGTTTTTGCTGTTCATGACCCAGAGCAGCGTGACGAAGCCGATGAGCAGATACAACACGAAGAACTGGGTGGTGTGATGCTGCACCCAGAGAAAAAGAACCATCAACAGCAAAAGCTGGATCAGGAGCACAGACATCGTCATGAAGAAACGGCTGAATATCACCTGATAAAATGGCTTCTTTATCATTTTTCTGACTTTTCTCTTCCGTAAATCATCCATTATTCCATAACCTCAAAACTCAAAACCGGATCAGTCTCTGTCCCGGCTGGCAACCAGCAGCACAAATCTCAAAAGCTGCATCAGCGTCACTGCAAGAGCCGCCACGTAGGTCATAGCCGCTGCCCACAGCACTTTTCTGGATCCCCTCAGTTCCTCGTCTGTAAGGATTCCAAACTGCTCCAGCGACTGCAGCGCCCTGTGGCTCGCATTGAACTCACATGGCAGTGTCACCAGCTGGAACAGAGCAGACAGCCCGAAGAGTGCCACGCCTATATACGCCAGCATCAACAGCTGCGGCGAAGCGGATGCCAGCAATAGTCCGAGAATGATCAGAGGAATGGACAATTTTGAGCCGATGTTGGTGGCTGGTATTATGGCCATTCTCACTCTGACCGGCAGATAACCCACGGAGTGCTGTATGGCGTGTCCCACTTCGTGGCAGGCAACGCCGATGGCCGCAGTGGAAGTATCTCCGTACACCGAGTCTGACAGTCTCACCACATCCTCAGTTGGATCGAAGTGATCCGTCAGCGATCCCGGGATGTGTTCGATCCTCACGTGTTGAAGGCCGTTGGCGTCCAATACTCTCCGGGCCGCCTCCGCACCTGTTATCCTGCGCTGTGATTTCTGATGGGAATATTTTTCAAAGATGCTGTTTACCCTGGCACTGGCAAGCATTGCAAGCAGCACGAAGGGCATCACCATCACTATGTATGTCATGTCCAATCCGTAATAAAACATATATATATCCTTCCCCTTTCCCAATTAATTCATAATAAAAGGGCGAAGGTGCGGTCCGCCGCGATATATCCGCTGCGGCGCCTCCTCCGCCGGTCATCTTCTTTCAAGATCAGCCTATGTGGATCTCTGCCACAGTCTCCTTGATGATCTCAACTATTTTATCAATTTCATCTTCCCTGTTGTATCTTCCCAGCGTGAGCCGGAGGGATCCGTGGGCCAGATTGTAAGGCAGTCCCAGCGCCAGCATTACGTGGCTCGGGTCCACCGATCCGGAGGCGCAGGCACTTCCGGAGGAAGCAGCCAGTCCCTTGAGATCCAGAGTGAATATCAGCGACTGTCCGTCAATCTTGTCAAATGAGACGTTCAGCGTTCCCGGAAGCCGGTGCTCCGTATCTCCGTTGATCCTGATATCAGGAAACTCAGTCATCAGTTCCTGCTGAAGCTTATCTCTCATGGAAGCCTCGTGTTTCTGAAGTTCCTCCATATTTTCATAAGCCTCTTCCAGAGCCTTTGCCATGCCCACTATGTAGGCCACGTTCTCGGTTCCCGCTCTGTGACCTCTCTCCTGAGCGCCGCCGTCCATGAGGTTGTCCGGAAAGATTCCTCTTCTGCAGTACAGGAATCCCACACCCTTAGGCCCGTTGAACTTGTGGGCGGATACGGACATCATATCGATGTTCTGTTCATCAACATCGATCGCCAGTATGCCCGCAGCCTGCACCGCGTCTGTATGAAAGAGAACTCCCGCCTCGCGGCAGACTTTTCCTATTTCAGCGATCGGTTCGATGGTTCCGATCTCGTTGTTGGCATACATCACAGAAACCAGACCCGTGTCCGGTCTGATGGCCGCCCTGACCTGCTCAGCCGTCACTCTGCCCTTCCCGTCCACCGGAAGATAAGTCACTTCAAAGCCGTCAGCTTCCAGTGCCTGGGCAGAATGAATTATGGCATGATGCTCTATATTTGTAGTGATGAAATGTCTTTTGCCTTCGGCCGCGAGCCGGTGCATGGTGCCCTTCACCGCCCAGTTGTCAGCTTCTGTGCCGCAGGATGTAAAATATATATCCATAGCACCAGCGCCTATGAGCTTTGCGATGCGCTTTCTGGCATCCTCAACTGCAGCGTGGTTGTCTCTGCCGATTCTGTAGAGAGAAGACGGGTTTCCGTAATTCTCAGTGAGATACGGCATCATCGCCTCCACTACGGTGTCTGAGATTCTCGTGGTGGCTGCGTTGTCAGCGTATATATATTCGCCCATGTCATGCCTTCCTTGTTAAAATACATGCTCCGCGATATGCCGGGAGCACCCGCCATTAATACCTGAATAAAGCTATTTTTCCGTACCGTCCTCGATGAGTGCGTACATGACACCGCCGCATACCATGCCGTCGGATTCTGCCACTTCTCCGGTCATATCGATAAACACTCTCTTGTACTTTCCTGTTCCGATAATATCGATAGCATCTCTGATAACTGCGCCTTCGCTGCAGCCGCCGCCGATGCTCCCTGTCACCTTGCCTGCAGGGCTGACTGCCATCTTCGCACCTGCGCCTCTCGGAGTTGAGCCCTTGGTCTGGATGACGGTCACGATAGCCTTCGGATCGTGATTTTCAGCAAGGTATTCCACGATGTCCAGATCCAGGTCGGAAGCGTTCACATATCTGGTTCCGTCCGTGTTCTTTTCAGACTGTCTCTTGTATGAGATTACCTCAGCCATGATGGAAACTGCGATTTCCGCAGGAGTTACCGCACCGATGGAGAGACCGATAGGCGTGTTGATCCGCTCCACGTTCTTTGCGTCATAACCCTCTTCCACCAGCATGTCCAGCAGTCCTCTCACACGTCTTCTGGATCCGATCAGGCCCAGATAAGCAGGCTGCTTGCCCGGAAGGATCGCTCTCAGGCAGGTTGCATCGTGCTTATGTCCTCTGGTGATGACCACAACAAAATCATATGGTGTTATCTTCAGCTTGCTGATGCAGTTCTCAAAGGAGTCACAGAGCACTCCCTTGACCCACGGAAATCTCTCTTCGTTGGCAAATGCCGGTCTGTCGTCGCAAACATATACATCAAATCCGCACATCGCACCCATCTCGCATACAGGGAGAGAGATGTGTCCGCCGCCGAACACCAGCAGTCTCTCCTTAGGGAGCACCGGTTCGCTCACACTGAAATCGCTGCCGTTCATGACTCCCTTTACGGATGTCTGCTTGAATCCCTTGGCGTCCTCAAATTCCTTTACTTCTCCCAGTTCGCGTCTGAGTCCTTCAGCGATGTCGCCCTCCTCACCGACGATCTCGGTGTTGATGGAAACGCTTTCACCCTCTCTCAGCTTCTCCAGGACCTGGGCATAGATGTTTTTTTCAGCCATTATTTTTTCCTCCATAAAATTATGTAAATCCTTTTTAGGTTCTGATATCAATAATAGGTACAACTAAAATTTTACCATATTTTATTCATGTTGAAACATATCAAAAAACAAAAGCCTGCCGGATTGCTCCGACAGACTTGTGTAAACATAGTTCAAATATCATTTCATAACACCGCGTACATTATGCGCGTATCACTTCTGAACTCTGACTCTGTTTATTACTCTACTACTGTAACGTTTACTGCTCTCTGCTTATCAGCATTGTTAGAATCAGGTTCCACGTCGAAAGTGACCTTTTCTCCCTCATTCAGTGTCTTGAATCCTTCCTTCTGAATGGCAGAGAAATGAACGAAGATGTCCTTGTGAGTCTCGTTGTCCTCGATAAAGCCATATCCTTTTTCTGCGCTGAACCACTTTACTGTTCCGTTGTTCATTACTACCTCCCCGGAACTTCGTACGCACATATCCATACTGAAAATAATGCTTTTGACGTTCCACATACCTAAATACTTTTACCACACGCGCATCAGCTTCAAGTCCCGCCCTCACTCAACTTCGGGCAAAAACAACTGATTACACAGCTAAAGTATAGCATTGCGAAAAATGGCTGTCAAACGCTTCTTAACATAATCCCGTGGTTGCGAATTTGGTTGTGTTTGGTTTAGTTTGGTTCAGTCTGCGAATAATGTTTCGAGTTGTAATAATGATATGACGCGGCCTAAGCCTGATCCGCGACCCAGGCAGCCAGACCTTTCAGCTTCAGAGCCAGCGGTTTCACGCTGTCCAGTTCCACCCGCTCGTGAACCGTGTGAGGACTGTGGAGCTCTGATCCGATACAGATCATGTCCAGATGACTGCACTTGCTCCTGAAAACCGAGAGTTCAAGTCCTACGTGAACAGCTGTTGCAACCGGTTCTTCCCCGGTCACATCCCTGTGAATACGGCAGGCATTCTTCAGAAGTTCACTCTCCGGATCGAATTCCCAGAAAGCGTAATCCTGATACTCATGGTCAAAATGATATTTTTTAGCTGCAGTCTCGTTCATCCTGATGATTATATCCTTGAAATCATCGGACATGGTTCTGAGAAACATGAGGACCTTCAGGTCGGATCCTTCAGCAGCGCTGCAGCTGACCTTTCCCACGTTTATAGAGGTATCCACAACAAAGGATTCGCCCTCTCCCTGGGGAATATCGGTGTAGGCGTA
Source organism: Clostridia bacterium (assembly GCA_024684465.1). Classification (GTDB taxonomy): domain Bacteria; phylum Bacillota; class Clostridia; order Peptostreptococcales; family Anaerovoracaceae; genus JAIKWW01. The sequence continues at coordinate 9,199 of JAIKWW010000051.1, forward strand.
AACTCCGTCAGGCACGCCGTGAACAAAGTCCACCAGGTCGGATGCGCACTGCTTCCCGAGTGCCTTCTTCGGCAATGCGATCTCATGGAATACAAAACGCCCTGCCCAGTCTGTCTCACCGTACTTTGAAGTGAGAATATACATGAGCATCTGCATGGACTTCTGGGCTATGATCATGTCGCTGCGGCGGAATACCACAACAGCTGATGCGTTGCCGGGGATCACATTGTGATGCGTTCCTCCGTTAAAGGCAGCCAGTCTGTAGTCCAGACCTGAGTCCTTCATATCTTTTAAAAGGGCTGCGATCATCTTGACTGCATTTACCCTGTGTTTGTCTATATCATATCCGGAGTGTCCCCCGTGGAATCCCGTGACTGAGAATTCAAAGGCACAGTAGTCGCTTCTGTTTTCAAATACCAGATCTTCGGAGATACAGCGCCCGGTGTAGGTTTCTCTGCGGCCTCCGGCACTTCCTGCCACGATGCGGTTTCCTGAGAACCCGTCCACATTTACCAGGTACTTTACATCCCTCAGTTCATCCGGACTTATGGCTGAAGCTCCGATCAGGCCGACTTCTTCTCCCGCAGTGAATATCACTCTCAGCGGACCGTGAACCAGATCCTCCGCACCTGCTCCGCCGGTGACCAGCCACATGACAGCAGCGTCACCCATGCCGCAGTCCGCTCCCAGTGAGGAACGGCCGTCGGAACATATGAGGGGTCTGCTGGAGGTCTCATCATCGATTCTCACGGTCACTCCGTCTTCTGACGGATTCCAGCCGGAGCCTTCCCTGACTGCACATACCATGTCGATATGTCCCTGGAATGCCAGCAGCGGTGCTTTTTCCAGACCCGGAGAAGCCGGTATATCGCAGATGAGATTTCCGGCGCCGTCGATGCGGGTCTCAAAACCCAGCGAATCAAGTCTGTCCCGGAGTGCTTCCGCCAATGCCTGTTCATTGCCGGATCCGTGCGGTATCTCACATATCTTCAGAAATTCAGTGAGGACTCCTGCCGTGACCGGATCTTCCGGCCATTTCTCCCTTATGTTGCTGCGGGGACTTCCTGTGGGATTGTCAATATTTCTGTCATTTAATAGTGATTCTCTGTCATACATGGCCATTCACCCGTATCTCTTAACCGGATTCCATGAGGATCCCGTCTGTGGAACTACTTCTCGCCTCTTGCCACTGCCGCTCTGTACTTTGCACGTTCCTGGTTGTTCAGTATGCGCTTTCTCAGACGCAGGTGATGAGGAGTTACCTCCAGCAGCTCGTCATCAGCCAGGAATTCTATGCACTGCTCCAGGCTCATGCGTCTTACCGGCACCAGTCTCAGCGCTTCTTCACTGCCTGCTGCACGCATGTTGGTCAGGTTCTTCTTCTTGCAGACGTTAACTACAATATCCCCTGCCTTTGGTGCAACACCTACGATCTGTCCCTCGTAAACGGGAACTCCGGACTCTGTGAACAGAATACCTCTGTCCTGTGCGTTGAAGAGACCGTAAGCCGCCGTGTCACCCGTTTCGTGGGCGATGAGACTTCCCGTGGAACGACGTGCAACCTCGCCTTTAAACGGTGCATATTTTTCGAATACCGAGGACATGATACCCTCACCCCTCGTATCCGTAAGGAATTCATTTCTGTATCCGAAGAGACCTCTGGAAGGAACGAGGAATTCCAGCTTCATGCGGTTTCCCACCGGAGTCATCTCCAGCATTTCGCCCTTTCTCTGTCCCATCTTCTCGATAACGGCGCCCACGGTTCCTTCAGGGACGTCCACTACCAGTCTTTCCATAGGCTCACAGAGCACGCCGTCGATTTCCATGGTGAGAACTCTCGGAGGGGATACCGCAAATTCATACCCCTCTCTTCTCATGTTCTCCATGAGGATGGAAAGATGCATCTCACCTCTGCCTGCAACGTTGAAAGCATCGGTGGAGTCCGTCTCGGAAACTCTCAGCGCCACGTCCTTGAGCGTTTCTCTTTCAAGTCTCTCCCTGAGATTTCTGGAAGTAATATATTTTCCGTCCTTTCCCGCAAACGGAGAATCGTTGACCACGAATGTCATTTCCATGGTCGGCGCAGAGATCTGAACGAAAGGCAGCGCCTCGATCTTTTCAGGATCACAGATGGTATCACCGATGGTGATGTCGCCGATGCCCGAGAGGGCGATGATATTGCCCGCACCGATCTCCTCGACTGCAACTCTGTTCAGTCCGTCGAATTCATATATATTTGTAGCTCTGACTTTCTTGGAAACGTTTTCGGGATCGTGATAATTTACCACATTGATCTCCTGATTCTGACGCAGCACACCTCTCTCGATACGTCCGATGGCGATCCTGCCCACGAACTCGTTGTAGTCGATGGAGGAAACCAGCATCTGGAAAGGCTGGTCCGTATCTGCCTCAGGTGCAGGGATGTGCTCCAGTATAGTATCGAACAGCGGCTTCAGGTTTTCACCCTGAACCTCAGGATCCGTGGATGCGATTCCCTGACGTGCCGAGCAGTAGAGGATCGGTGAATCCAGCTGCTCGTCTGTTGCATTCAGTTCCATGAGCAGTTCCAGAACCTCGTCCACAACCTCGTCGATACGGCGGTCCGGACGGTCTATCTTGTTGATGACGATGATAACCTTGTGTCCCAGCTCCAGCGCCTTTGAAAGAACGAATCGGGTCTGAGGCATCGGGCCTTCAGCTGCGTCAACCAGCAGGATTACGCCGTTTACCATCTTCAGGATACGCTCTACTTCGCCTCCGAAGTCAGCGTGTCCCGGCGTATCTACGATATTGATCTTGACATCGCCGTAGGTTACTGCGGTATTCTTTGCCAGGATCGTGATTCCACGTTCTCTTTCCAGGTCATTGGAGTCCATTACCCTCTCCACAGCCTGCTGATTTTCTCTGTAGATGCCGCTCTGCTTCAGCAGTTCGTCCACCAGAGTTGTCTTGCCATGGTCTACGTGAGCGATAATGGCGACATTTCTAAGCTTCTCATCAGTCATTGATTGTCTCCCTTGTTATTTATCTCAATCACAATTCATTTTCTTACATAACTTATTAATTTTATAACGTTTCGCGCTCACATGCAATGCGTTTTTTTGTATAAAAAGACCCCGGATAAACCGGGGTCAGTTGTGGTCGGATCAGTCAACCTGGTATCTTTCGAACTCTGCCTTAACCTTCTCAAACTCTTCATCATCTTCGATGTCGATCAGGTCAAATTCCTCGTCGTTGTCGTCATCTTCCTTATATCCGTAGAGGTAGATGTCTCCGCTCTGATCATCAGGCATGAGGGCGATATATTCCTTATCTTCAACAGGGAAGATGCCGAGCACTTCGCACTCGAGTTCTTCGCCGCCTTCAAACTGAAGGGTTATGAAATCAACTTCTTCGTCCAGCTCTTCAGTCTTTGGATTCTTTTCGTCTGCCATTTTGGTCTCCTTTCAAACGGGCCGTTAATTACCGCTGCATTGCGGCAATCTGACCGTTTCATTATAGCATCTATTTTTTTTATTGCAATGTATTTTAATCTTCCCCGGTGCCGTCCCGGCGTTCTGCATCCTTCTTCATTTTTTTCAGATAGAAGAGCAGATCCTCCGCTGCCTTCATGTTCATACCGTCCACCCGGGCCAGCGCCTCCTGATCCGCCTCCCTGATCCGGTCTATGCTGCCGAATTCCCTGAGCAGCGCGGCCTTGCGCTTCGGTCCGATACCCGGCGCATCATCCAGGACGGACTTGCTCATGGACTTGTTTCTCAGATCGTGATGGTAGCCTATGGCAAATCTGTGCACCTCGTCCTGAATGGTTGTGACATATCTGAACATGACAGGATTTTCCTTCAGATCGATCTCCCGGCCGTCCACGATCAGACCTCTGGTCCTGTGGCGGTCGTCCTTTACCATCCCGGCAACTATGACATGCTCGTTCATGGCCTCCAGAACCTCGCTCACCGCATGAACATGACCCAGACCGCCGTCCACGAATATCACATCCGGTCTCCTGTTAAATCCCGGATCTCCCTCTTCAGCCCTGCGGAACCTCCTGTATATGACTTCCTGCATGCTGCTGTAGTCATCCTGTCCCTCAACGGTCCTGATCCTGAACTTTCTGTAATCCCTCCGCTGAGGTTTGCCATTCTCAAACACTACCATGCCACCCACAGCATCCACATTTCCGATATTGGAGATATCATAGGATTCGATGCGCCAGCTGCACCGGCCGTCTCTGTCCTCTGTATCTGCGGAGGCCCTGAGTTCTCCCGTCTGCACAGCTTCCTTTGCTGCCCGGCTGTACACCAGTTCCCGCTGTTTTCCGAAGAGTCTGTTCATCTCGGATGCCACCGCATTAATGCGTTCCTCCCGTGCCTGTGCCTTCTCGTCCAGGACCTTCATCATCTCCAGCACATCCCTGCGGGCCATATCCATCAGAGCTCGCTTTTCACCCCGCTGAGGCAGATAGACGTGAACACCTGAACCTCTCATGGAAGACAGCCACTCCTGCAGCAGTTCCAGATCATCCGGCTCATATTCCACAGCGATCTCCTTCGGTATGAGCATCTCCTCCGTATAGTACTGTTTCATGAATGATGATATGAGCTCCGCTCTGCTGTCGCCTTCCTCCGCTTCCATCTGAAAGCTGTCCCGGCCGCTGAGCTTGCTCCCCCTCACATAAAACAGAATGATGTGGAACACATTCGCGCCCTTCGCGGTCAGGATGATATCCATGTCTCCGGCACTTCCCAGGTCGATCTTCTGACCTTCGCTTATGGTCCTGGCGTCGTTGATCTTGTCCCGGTACATTGCAGCCCTTTCAAAGTCCAGAGCCTCAGACGCTTCGTACATCTTCTTTTCAAGATTCTTTATCAGGTCGTCTGTCCGGCCTTTGAGAAAGTTCATCACCTCTTCAACAGACTTGCGGTATTCCGCCCTGTCCACCAGGCCGGTGCATATACCTTTGCACTGCTCTATGTGGTAATTCAGGCATGGTCTGAAATTCTGCGGAAATGATCTGGCAGAGCAGCGTTTGAGAGTATACACGCTGTTAAGCAGATCGATCATCTCGTTTACCGCTCCAACGTCGCTGTAGGGTCCGAAGTACTTCGCTCCGTCATTCAGCACCCGCCGGGTCTTAACCAGCCTCGGAAAGTCCTCCTGAAGAGTCACCTTTATATACGGGTAGGTCTTGTCATCCCTGAGCAGGATATTGTAAGGCGGCCTGTATCTCTTGATGAGATTGCACTCCAGGATCAGCGCTTCCATTTCCGAGTCCGTGGTTATGTACTCGAACTCGGCTATATGTGACACCATGGCCTTAACCTTGGGAGCCATGTTCTTCTGTGACTGGAAGTACTGACGCACACGTCTCCGCAGCGAAACGGCCTTTCCCACGTAGATTACCTGACCAAGCTGGTCTTTATGTATGTATACACCCGGCTTTTCCGGCAGTTTTTTCAGATTTTCCTGAATATCAAACATCAATTTATCTTTCTGCTTCTGCAATTATTTCCTTTATCGATGCAAGCAGGACATCCATCTCCTCATCGGTTCCTATGGTGATGCGCAGCCGGTTGTCGATCCGCGGCTTTGCAAAGTAGCGCACCAGGACGCCCTTTTCTCTTAATTTTTTAAAAACGTATGCAGCATCTGTGCCATCTTTTATACCCAGTGCAGGGGGCTCCGCAAACAGGAAATTTGATTTCGACGGAAGAATGTGGAATCCCAGTCCCTCCAGTTCCTTTGAGTATCTGTCCCTGGTGTCCGCGATCTTTCCGCAGGTCTCGTCAAAATACTCAGTATCCTCCATTGCCGCTATGCCTGCAGCTATGGCAAGTCTGTCTGCCGGATAGGAATTGAAGGAATTCTTCACCCGGTTGACCGCCTCTATCAGTTCCGGGTTTCCTATGGCGAAGCCGATCCTCATTCCTGCCAGCTGACGGGACTTGGACATGGTCTGGACCACAAGGACATTGTCATACTTGTTGATCAGTCCCACTGCGGTTTCCGTGCCAAAGTCCACATAGGCCTCGTCCACCACCACCAGCCTGTCTCTGTTTGCCGAAAGAATCTGCTCGATGTCAGCCAGGCTCAGCGCCATGCCCGTGGGAGCATTCGGATTGCAGATCACGAGACCCGCAAGACCTTCCACGTTGCTGCCTGCATAATCCTCAGGACTGATGCTGAAGTCATCCCTCAGAGGAATATGTCTCACCTGAACTCCGAAAAGTCCGGCGATCACAGGATAGAAGCTGTATGTCACATCGGCATAGCCTATGGTCCTCCCGCTGAAAAATGCCGGCATGATCAGAGCCAGCACCTCGTCGGAACCATTGCCCACGAAGACATGTTCCGGACCGATACCTTCGCCTCCCAGTTCCGGCATTCTGTTGCCGTAATATTCTGCGATTGCCTTTCTCAGAGCCAGCACCTCCGGATCCGGATAGAGCCTCAGATCATCCACGGCTCCCTTTATGGCCTCTGTCACATTCACGGAAGGCGGGTAAGGATTTTCATTGGTATTCAGCTTCACATATTTTCTGTCTTTTGGCTGCTCACCCGGTACATAGGGATCGATCCCCGCTGCAAGTTCACTTATAAATCTTGTCATCCTGTCATCCTCCTGCACTCCGGCACCCCGGAGCATCTGATTTTCCAATAGTTTCCCCTCTTATACCCGCTAATTGCGGGAAAGGCTGCAGTCCGCGGAGACGCAGTCTGCAGCCATGTTTACATTAACCATAATAATTCAAAGAATACGGATTCCCCATCATCGTTGTCGCCAGAGTCGTGATCATGCTCGTCAGCATCAGCACTGCACAGATCGAGATTATAAGACTCACAACCAGGAATATACCTGCAGTCTTCCAGGTCTTCACATCCGGAGATCCGTCCACGATGAGATACATGAGTATCATGGCAAAACAGAATGTAACAACACATGCCAGCATGTTCAGGAACATCGCCAGCGTGCCTGACACGAATCCCAAAAGGAATACCGCCACTGTAGCCAGAGTCGCCGGAACCGTGATGCAGCAGAATGCACCCAGGACTTTTCTGTAATTCAGCTTGTGAACATCCTTTCTCCGGAAGGAATATCCCCCTGCCGCCAGCAGTACGATCCATAAAGCTACGATCAAAGTCATAAACAAGGCCAGTTTTGCCCGGCCTCCCACTGAGTAAAATGCCGATATATCGCTGAAACTCAGATGAATAGTGTTGGTGAGAAAGAGGATGAACAGATTCAGCGCTCCCAGGATGAGTCCCTCTGTTTCCTTTCCTCTGAAGAGGACATTATTTACCGCCTCGATCGGCTTTCTTATGGCCACCATTGCCAGCTGGAAAGTGCTCACCAGCTTATTCTTAGCATTTTTTATATTGTCATTCTGAGCTGCTGCAGCAAACTTTCCGGCAGCCTCTCCGAAGCTTTGTTTCAAACCGTGGAACTCCGCCGTTTCAGCCTCAGCTTCGCTTTCATGAGGATACATGGCGTCTGCTCCCGCAGCGGCAGCCGCCGCCTCTGCAGCATGGTCAGTCTCCTGAACCGTGTCCGCAGTCATTTCAGCCTCCGCGACTTCCGGGGAAGCTTCCGTATAGACCTCCGACACGTAATTTTCTGCGACATGGGAATCCGCAGCATCACCCGTTTCATAAGAACCGGCAGCCTGTTCTTCTGATACTGTCTCTGCCGGCTGTGTCATATCTGCGGGACTCACACTCTCCACGCCCTGCAGTCCTGCAGCATCGTCAGCTGCCGTTCCGGCGGCCTCCCCGGCCTTTAATTCCATATTTTCATTGTCATACATATATCCGCACTCCTTACACCATGAATTATTTGTACATCATTATTGATTTTACTATAGCAGACCTTTCGTTTCAATATAAACAAATCCCGCAGCCGTTTCCGGCTACGGGATGATTGCGCTGTGACGCGGAGCACAGCATATCTGTCATACTATTAATATTTTCCTCTCGGAGTGTATTCCGTGTGCAGATAAAGATGTGACTTGTGGCTGCCCGGCTTCTCGAAGAATTCATCATAGAGCATGTCCATGATAGGGTTCTTATGAGACTTTCTGATAGGCAGATTCCTGTCTTCTTCGTAGAGAGCCTTTGCTCTTTCTACTCTGATGTCTGTCCAGTTCTTTATCTGAGCGGATACTATCGGCTGGCCGCCGCCGTTTACGCAGCCGCCAGGGCATGCCATGATCTCGATGAACGCATAGTCGCTCATCTCGCCGGATCTGATCTTATCCAGGACAACCTGTGCATTTGCGATGCCATGTGCCACCGCGATCTTAACCGGTTTGTCGAGTCCGAGATCCAGACTTGCCTCTTTGACACCCTCTACGCCTCTTACTGCGTGATATTCGATATCTTCCAGATCCTTGCCTGTGAGAATATCTGCAACTGTTCTGAGCGCTGCTTCCATTACGCCGCCTGTAGCTCCGAAGATTACAGCTGCGCCGGATGCAGGTCCGAACGGTACTTCGAATTCACCTTCCTGAGTCAGGAAATCGATTCTTGCTTCCTTGATCATTCTCGCAAGTTCACGTGTGGTGAGAACATAGTCCACATCCTGAAGACCGTTTACGCCCATTTCCGGTCTCTGGCACTCATACTTCTTCGCTGTGCACGGCATTACGGAAACCGTAACAATCTTCTGTGCATCGATGCCTTGCTTCTGAGCATAGTAGCTCTTCAGCAGAGCTCCGAACATCTCGTGCGGAGACTTGCAGGAAGAAAGATGAGGCAGCAGGTCAGGATAGTAGTGCTCGCAGTACTTGATCCAGCCAGGGCTGCAGGAAGTGATCATCGGGAGGACTCCTCCGTTCTGAATTCTCTCGAGGAGCTCATTTCCTTCTTCCATAATAGTCAGGTCAGCGCCGGTATCCGTGTCGAATACCTTGTCAAATCCGAGCCTGAGGAGGGAACCGACCATCTGCTTCGTTGCCGGTGTACCCATCTTCATTCCGAATTCTTCGCCGATGGCAGCTCTTACTGCAGGAGCTGTCTGTACGAGAACGATCTTGTCCGGATCATTGATAGCTGCCCAAACGTCCTTGATGGCATCCTGTTCGTGGAGAGCGCCAACAGGGCAGTTGACAATGCACTGGCCGCAGTTGATGCATGCTGCGTTGCCGAGAGGTGTGTCAAATGCACAGCCTACTGCTGTATTGAAACCTCTGTTGATGGCATCGATTACGCGGATCTCCTGGAGATTTGCGCATGCACCGACGCAGCGGCGACATAATATGCACTTCTGCGGGTCTCTCACAATTGAAGGAGAAGAACCGTCGATAGGCAGATCGCACATCTCACCCTCGTAAGGAACCTCGTCGATATTCAACTCTTCGCACAGAGTCTGAAGTTCACAATTCTGGTTTCTTACGCAGGTGAGGCATTCCTTCTTGTGGTTGGAAAGCAATAATTCCAGATCGGCACGTCTCGCGTCTCTGACTTTCTGTGAAGATGTAAGTATCTCGTTACCTTCAGCTACCGGATAAACGCAGGCAGCCTGAAGAGCGCGAGCGCCCTTGATCTCAACCAGACACATACGGCATGCGCCGATCTCATTGACGTCTTTAAGGTAACAGAGCGTAGGGATGTTGATACCGCCCATCTTTGCTGCTTCAAGAACGGTAGTCCCTTCGGGAACCTGTACGGCTTTCCCGTCTATAGTAATATTAACCATACTCATTATTTATATGTTCCTCCTATGCTAAACCGCGTGATACTGAACGATTACTGCTTCAAGGTAATCGTTTTTCTGAACATTTACTGCTTCAAGGTAAATGTTTATCCTCTGTGAATTGCCTTGAACGGGCACTTCTCTACGCAGGCACCGCACTTGATGCACTTTGTCTGATCGATTTCGTAAGGAGTTGTCTTTCTCTCTCCGGTGATACAAGCAACCGGGCAAACCTTTGCGCAGATACCGCACATCTTACAAGCGTTTGCGTCGATCTTGATCTGGATGAGGTTCTTACAAACACCAGCCGGGCACTGCTTGTCTTTGCAGTGAGCTTCATACTCATCTCTGAAGTATCTCAGAGTACTGAGGATAGGGTTAGGTGCCGTCTGGCCGAGACCGCAGAGTGCGGATGCCTGGATGTTCTTGGCAAGTGCTTCAAGCTTGTCAATATCTTCCATTTCTCCTCTTCCATCTGTGATCTTCTCGAGAATTTCATGCATTCTCTTTGTACCGATACGACATGGAGGGCACTTACCGCAGGATTCGTCAACTGTGAATTCCAGGAAGAACTTTGCGATATCTACCATACAGTCGTCTTCGTCCATTACGATCAGACCGCCGGAACCCATCATGGAACCGATTCCTGTCAGATCTTCGTAAGTCATCGGTGTGTCGATGAGTGATGCAGGGATGCAGCCGCCGGAAGGACCGCCTGTCTGAGCAGCCTTGAACTTCTTTCCGCCCGGAACACCGCCGCCGATGTTGTAAATTACTTCTCTGAGCGGTGTACCCATTTCGATCTCTACGAGACCGGAGTTCTGGATCTTACCTGCTACAGCGAATACCTTTGTACCCTTGGATCTGTCCTTACCCATGGAAGCGAACCACTCAGGTCCCTTCAGGATGATAGGGCAGATATTTGCATATGTTTCTACGTTGTTGAGCATTGATGGCTTACCGAAGATACCCTTTACTGCAGGGAAAGGAGGACGAGGTCTAGGTTCGCCTCTCTTACCTTCGATGGAGTTCATCAGAGCTGTTTCTTCACCGCATACGAATGCGCCTGCACCGAGTCTCAGCTCGATGTCGAAGCTGAATCCGGAATCGAAGATGTTGTCACCCAGAAGTCCGTATTCGTGAGCCTGGCGGATCGCGATATTCAGTCTCTTGATCGCTGTAGGATACTCAGCACGAACGTAGATGAAGCCCTGGTGTGCTCCAACCGCATAACCTGCGATTGCCATAGCTTCCAGTACGGAGTGCGGGTCACCTTCCAGAACGGATCTGTCCATGAATGCGCCCGGGTCACCTTCGTCGGCGTTGCATGCTACATACTTGACGTCACCTTCGGAAGCAGCAGCGAATGTCCACTTTGTTCCTGTAGGGAAGCCTGCGCCGCCTCTGCCTCTAAGACCTGAATCCTTGATGATCTGAATTACATCTTCAGGCTTCATCTCTGTCAGAACCTTACCGAGAGCCTGGTAACCGTCATAAGCGATGTACTCGTCGATATTTTCCGGATTGATCCTTCCGCAGTTTCTCAGTGCAACTCGAGTCTGTCTGGAGAAGAATTCCGTATCCTCCAGCTGGTTGCCCTTGTCATCCACACCGCCGTCCATGTCATTGCTGATGAGGAGCTTTTCTACGATTCTGCCCTTTAAGAGATGTTCTTCAGCAATGGTATCGATGTCCTTCGGTGTAACCTTAGCGTACATTGCGCCTTCAGGATATACGACTACGATAGGGCCTTCAGCGCAGAGTCCGAAACAACCTGTCTGAATGACCTGTACTTCGTTGTCGATCTTAAGTTCTTTGAGCTTTTCATTAAGTCTTTCCATCAACTGATCGGAGTGAGAAGAAAGACATCCTGTTCCGGCACAAATCAATACATGTGATCTAGCTATCTGCATGTGTTTTCCTCCTTAATATTCCCATTTCCAGATACATTTGCAGCTATATCCGCAGGGAAGATAAAACATTTTATATATTTTCGTTCGCAATCGTGAATTCAGCAACCGGCTTGCCGTTTACGATATGTTCAGCCACAACTCTCTGAGCCTTTTCAGGAGTCATGTGTACA
>JAIKWW010000131.1 GCA_024684465.1 Clostridia bacterium
AACTCCGGAATAGATACCGTCGGAGTACTGACACAGTATCAGCCTCTGCGGCTGAATACTCATATCGGTATCTATTCCGGAGTTAATACAGTTACTGAGCGGGAAGTCAATGATCCGGTACTTACCGCCGAAAGCAACTGCCGGTTTTGCAACCTTTGCCGTCAGGACACCGAGCCTTGAGCCCTGCCCTCCTGCCAGCAGCATTGCGATCATCTCTTTCTTAACCACGTCTTTCCCCCTGAACAAGCTGAATAGAGATATTATCACAAACAGTATAGCACACGGCCTATTATTTGTGAACAAATTTGTATGATGCAAGGGTCAAAAGCCCTGATTCCCGGACCGATTTGAAATACGCGCCCGCCGGGCGCGTATTGTCTCGAAATCCATTTCTCTTCGGTTCAGGAGCGCCTGGCGCCCTTTCTCTTCAGGAACCGGTTGATGCGGTCCACCGGATCCAGCAGATCACTCAGGGAGCTGTCATGATTCAGGGAATCTATGATCAGCGCCACAAACTTGCTCAGATCACAGCTGCGGTAATATGGCTTCGCGAGCAGCTCTTCCTTCTGGTAGATCAGGTTGGTTGTGAGAATCGAATGGAACACCTTGCTCTTCCATGCTTCATCAAACTTCTCCAGCCCGTCCGTGAACAGCCCGAAGGTTGCGCAGATGAAGATCCGCCTCGCGCCAAGCGCCTTCAGCTCACGTGAAATCTGAAGCGCGGTATTCCCGGAGGAAATCATATCATCCAGCAGGACAACGTCCTTTCCCGGGAGTTTGACAGTCTAGCACCCTCCTATTGATAATCGCATACCCGTTAAGCCCTTTCACTGACTGGATTTCCAGTCTTATTTTTTTGTCAAGTTTTGTTCATTTTTGTGTAGCTATTTTTAGCTAGATATGGTATAATGGATTCATGGAGGTACGAGATCATGAAACTTACTGTATCTAGATCTAAAAATTCCGCTTCATTCTACGTTCAGAAGTCTATCCGCAAAAAGGACGGTACGATTTCCAGCATGACTGTCGAAAAACTTGGTAATCTCGATGAAGTCCGTGCAAAAGCCAATGGTAAAGATCCTTATGTCTGGGCACAGGAGTATGTCAATGAGCTGAACCGCAGGGAGTATGAGGAGCAAAAGGCAATCATCATCAGCTTCGCTCCCACAAAGCTTTTGAAGAAAGACGAGCAGAAATCCTTTAACTGTGGGTACCTTTTTCTTCAAAAGGTTTATTACAGCCTCGGCCTTGAAAAGATATGTCGGAAGATTTCATCGCGCCATATGTTTGATTACGACCTGAATGACATCCTCTCAAGGCTTATTTATAACCGTATTCTCTTTCCTTCCTCCAAGTATGCTGCACATAAGCAATCCAAGGTTTTTATCGAACAGCCTTCCTTTGAACTGCACGATGTTTACCGTGCGCTTTCGGTTCTTGCTGAGGAAAGCGATTATATCCAGGCTGAGCTTTATAAAAACAGCCAGAAGGTTGTCGAACGGCGTAAGGATATCCTTTACTATGACTGCACGAATTACTACTTTGAGCTGGAAGAAGCCGATGATCTGCGGCGTTATGGAAAAAGCAAACAGCACCAGCCACTCCCCATCGTTGGCATGGGCCTGTTTATGGATTATGACGGCATTCCGCTTGCTTTTGATATCTATCCCGGGAATCAGAATGAGCAGCCAACTCTGAAACCACTTGAGAAAAAGGTGCTGAAGGATTATGAACTCGGCCAGGTTGTTGTCTGTACAGACGCCGGTCTTTCATCTAAAACAAACCGCAGATTTAACGACAAGAGTATCCAGGGAGTTCAGATACGAAGCTTCATTACCACGCAGTCTGTGAAACAGCTTCCAGACTATCTTCGCGAATTCGTCTTTGATCCCGAAGGCTGGTCCCTTCCCGGCAGCAGCAAGAAATACAGTCTGAATGATCTGGACGAAGCAGTTCATAATGACTGCATTTTCTATAAAGACCGATGGATAAAGGAAGATCTCTCAGGAAGAAAAATCAGGGCGGGAGCAAAGCCCCTGGAGCAACACCTGATTGTTTCCTTCTCTCCAAAGTACAGAAACTATCAGCGAAAAATCCGCAATGGACAAATCGAACGGGCCCAGGCCCTGATCAACAGCGGAAAGTATAAACAGCGTCCCAAGAATCAGAATGATCCTCATCGCTTTATAGGACATCAGGTCATGACAGAGGATGGAGAAGCCTGTTCAAAAGACATTCCGTTTCTGGATACTTCCGTTATTGCTGATGAGGAAATGTATGATGGTTTCTACGCAGTCTGCACGAATCTTGATGACATGAGCGTGGAACAGATCGTGCGAATCAACAAGAAGCGCTGGCAAATCGAAGAATGCTTCCGCATTATGAAAACAGAATTCAAGGCTCGCCCGGTCTATCTGCAGAGAGAAGACAGAATCAAGGCACACTTCATTACCTGTTTTATCGCCCTATTTGTATACCGTATTCTGGAGAAACAGCTGAATGAGGAATATAGCTGCGAAGAATTGATTGAAACCATGCGTACAATGATGATGTATCATCCCGGAGAAAAACGTGGATACATACCTGCTTACACCCGTACAGATGTCACCGATGCTCTTCATGAGAATGCAGGCTTTCGTACGGATTATGAGATTCTTTCCGAAATCAATATGAAGAAGGCAATTCGAAGCTCTAAGTCAGTAAAAAAGACGTCTCAAAAATCGGTTGACACCTGACAAAAACGATCAAAAAGTAATCATATATAGCTACGTTTGATCTGGTAAAAAATGCCGGGAATGCCTTGTGAAAAAAGCATTCCCGGCATCTTATCTGTCAAAGACGGGAGTATATCACGCAACAAAGCCGGGTGCAACACATTTCTCATCGCACCCGGCTCTCTTTTTCCAGCTTACTATGCTCTGTTTTCAACGCTTCTGAAAACAAGGAATGGTTAACTGATTACTCTCTTCTCAGCGCTTCAATCGGGTCAAGATTCGACGCCTGCATCGACGGCAGCAGCCCGAACACAATTCCGATTCCCATAGAGAACAGCACCGCGATAATCGCTGCCGGCCAGTTGATACCGACAAGGATTCCGGTGAACCTGTGAATCACCTGGCTCATCGCAATTCCGGACCCGACGCCGAGGATGCCGCCAAGGCTGGTCAGCACGGCTGCCTCTGTCAGGAACTGCCACAGGATTGCACTCTTTCTCGCGCCGATGGCCTTCTTCAGACCGATCTCGTTCGTACGCTCTGTAACCGACACCAGCATGATGTTCATAACACCGATGCCGCCGACCAGAAGAGAGATGCCCGCGATCCAGATCAGCTGCATGTTGGAGGCATTCGCCAGGTCCTGCTGCTTCTTGACGATTCCAAGCAGGTCCTCCGCGCTGTAGGTAACGCTGGAGTTTTTGTTTGTGATGGTTTCATTGAGGATGGTTGCCGTCTTCTGTCCGGCCTTCGTCATCTCTTCCGTGCTGGTCGCCTTGACCACCACATTCTCCGGCTCATCATACTGGAATACGATCGGCCAGGTCTTCTTGGGCATGAAGAAGATGCCGTTGGAGCCGCTGGCATTGGTGAGATAATCATCTACATTCTCAATATTCGGCTCATAGGTGGAAGACTTATAAACCACACCGATCACGGTGAAGGGCTGGTTGCTGATCTCTACCGTACGTCCCAGGGGA
>JAIKWW010000066.1 GCA_024684465.1 Clostridia bacterium
TCGTCAAACTCACTCCTTTGCCAGTAACCTCAGTCCCGCGATTCCCGCCAGTATCAGCCCTATGCAGATCAGCTGCGGAACTGAGATCTTCTCATGAAATATTAATACATCCATCACCGTGGTCCCGGCGATCCCGATCCCGGTCCACACCGCGTATGCCGTCCCCAGAGGCAGCTGCTTCAGGGCGATCCCCAGCAGTATCATGCTGACGATGGCCCCGGCCACCGTTACGGCAGAGGGGATGACCGCGGTGAACCCGTTCGAGAACTTCATGGCCACGGCCCAGGTTATTTCCATCCCCCCGGCCAGAAAAAGAATTATCCAGTGCATTTTTTACCTCCCGTATGTTAGCCGGTGCCTGTTTTATCATATCTGCAGACTGTCCGGATCAAGAAGAAACTCCTTTACGCCCATCATCAGGTAGCCCTTTTCGTCATAGCGCGGCTTCATGTTCTTTTCCACAATGATGATCTTTTTGAAAGAATCCATCGTCTGTTCAAATGAACGGGTCTCCTGGGCGTACTTTTCCGGGTCCGGGATGGCATAAGCAGACTGGATGTAGTATCTTTTACTGCCCAGTGTCGCGATAAAATCGATCTCCCTCTGCACCCGCTTTTCTTTTCCATCCACATCCCTTTCCCTGGATTCAACGGTCCCCACATCCACCTGATAACCTCTGTAGCGAAGCTCATTGTAGATTATGTTCTCCATGATGTGCGTGCCCTCGATCTGGCGAAACGACAGTCTGGCGTTGCGAAGCCCCACATCCTCAAAATAGATCTTATACGGAGTTCCGATATACTTTCTTCCCTTGACGTTATATCTTTTGACACGAGTCAGCATAAAGGCCTCCTCGGCGTACCCGATATACCGGTCCACCGTTGCTTCGCCGGTCTTTGTCCCGTGAACTGTGTTCAGGGTGTGGGCGATCTTCCGCGGATTTGTGAGCGTCGATATGCCGGAGGCAATTACATTAATAACCTCTTCAAGAGCCATCTCATCCTGCACGGAATACCTTTTGACGATGTCCCGAAGATAAACATTCTTCATCTGCGAGATCAGATAGTTGATCTTCTGCTCCTCAGTCGCCATGAGGGCAACCGCAGGCAGACCGCCATAAACCGAGTAATCGTCGTAGGCCTCGCTCTTGTCCCCCTGCCGGAATGCGTAGTACTCCGAGAAGGACAGCGGGAGCACGTGAACCTCGTCACCCCTTCCCTCGAATTCGGTCAGTATGTCCTTTGACAGAAACCTGGAGTTGCTGCCCGTCACGTAGACATCCAGATTGTCCCTCCGCAGAAAACCGTTCAGCACGGATTCGAAGGCCCCCAGCTCCTGCACCTCATCCAACAGCAAATAGTACCTGCCCTCCCCGCCGACCTGCGGCATCAACCAGTTCAGGAATCCGGCAGGATCCACCTTCCTGTCTTTCTTCCCGTTGTCCAGCACGACAGGGTCTTCTCCTATCCTGATCAGATCCTCCGCCGAGTCAAAGGCGATTTTAATAATATGATCCTCCGGGATGTTTTCTTCCAGAAGATGATTATAGAAAATGGTGTTCAACAGATAAGACTTCCCACTTCTGCGGATTCCGGTTATCACTTTGATGAAACCATTGTGTTTTCTCACGATGAGTCTGTTGAGATACTCGTCTCTGCGTATTTCCATAGCGACCTCCATCTAATATTTTTGCCGCTGGCGGCAGTTTTATAATATGATTATACCCGACGTTGAATTAAGGCGCAACGCACTCATCTAATATTTTTGCCGCTTGCGGCAGTTTTATGACATGTATGGTGCCGAGGGTTTGCATATCGTCTATTAACGATTTGTGGCAAACCTGCTTCTCAGGCGGCATGGCGGCGGGACTCATCCGCATCGTATGTCTGCGATCTGCCTGACTGACCAACTCCTGAAAAAAAACGCCATTTCCTTACCTGCTGAGACCTGACGGCAAGGAAATGGCGTGATTCCCGCTACTCGGCAGCAGCGGGCGCCTGTTCTGTTCAGTTTGTTTCATTTGCAGCTGCGGCAGATGTCGGTTGCGCCGGGTTTGCGCCAGCTTGCCACGGTTTGCCACGGCTTACGCCGGTTTGCACCGGTTCGCGCCAGCTTGCCCGGCTCGCTCCGGTCTGCCACGGTCTGCGCTGGTTCGCTCCGGCTCGCGTCAGCTTGCGCCGGTTCGCGCGGGTTGCTCCGTTTGCCACAGTTTGCGCCCACAAAAGGCTACTTGTCTCCACCGAGATTCGCCATAAAAGCTTCGGCGGCGGACCTCATTTCTGCCACCACATTCTCCGGACCCGTCACCTTCACCTCCGGACCCAGGCTGAAGATCCAGCCGAAGAACTGGGGACTCACGAAGACCTCCACGCTGATCTCGCTGTGGTTTTCGTCCACCTTCCTGATGAACTGATCCTTTCCGAAACGGTCGAAAAAGACCCCGCACTTGCTGTTTTCGAAGCAGATGCTGACCCTGGTCTTCTCCCCGTGGAACATGCCGAAGGTGGATTTGGAATACTTCGCCATGTCGAAGTTCCGGAACTCCTCCCGGCCCACGCGGCGCTCGTCCAGCAGCTCAATCTGCATCATCTTGTCCACCCGGTAGTGCTTGATCCTGCCGTCCCAGTCGTCCAGAGCCACCAGATAATAGTTCTCGTCGTCCCAGGTCAGCGCCCATGGGCTCACCTTGAAGAAATCTCCGTTGTTCCGGGGCACCAGCTTCTTGCTGATATCCCATTTGTAGTACTTGAACCGGATCTTGCAGTTGCTGTTGATGGCATTGTGGATCTCGTCCACATTGTAGTAGACGCTTTCGTTGACGGTCTTCACCCGGTCCCGGATCACCACCTGCCGCTGCAGCTGAGCCGCCTGGTGCTTGCTTACCAGCCCCTTCACCTTCTTTATCAGCTCCCGGGACTTCTTCTCCGTTATGAATTTCGAGGACTGCACCGCGTCGATCAGCAGCTTCACCTCAGCCAGCTCGAACTCCCGTGACCCCACGTGGTAGCGGGTCTCCCGCCCCACCTGTTCCTTTATTATCTCGATCCCGAAGTGATCCTCCATCTCCTGGAAATCATCCGCGATGCTCTTCCGCTCCGCGCTCACGTCGTACAGCTTCAGCTCATCGAGGATCTCAGCCATGGTGAGACCGTGCTCATCATCGGTCTTTTCCAGCATGATCCTCATCAGGAGCGGAAATTTCAACTTCTGGTTTTTTCCCTTGGACATTGGCTGCAGCCTCCTAAGCCTGCTTCTTGCCGGATCTGTACTTCCTGTGATGCGCCGCTCCGATACCGACCAGGAAGATTACCGCCGACACCAGCGTACAGATATAGAACGAAAGTCCGCGGCTGACGATCTGCAGCGAGTACGCATACTCTCTGGTCATCATCCCCTGGAAACCGTCCAGCATGATGTAATCCGCAGCGCCCATCCCTCCCGGGATCGGCACGCAGTTCGAACCGATCTGGGAAAACGCCTGGACCACCCAGACGTCAAGCCCGGTGCCGTGAATATGTCCACCCAGCGCCTTGTGCACCGTCAGCGTCACCGTGATCTGCGCGATGCGCTGCAGGACGTTAAATATGAACGCCATCGCTATAGCCATCGGCGCCCCGGAGATCTTTTCCGCACACACCTCGTGCTCCCTGCGCATCCGCTCGATCCTTCTTGTCCAGCGCTTCTTGCGCTTCAACAGCCCCTTGCGATGGAGGAAGTCGATGATGCTGCAGCCCACGCGGGTTATCAGCTCGCCCTTCCGCAGCATTCCCAGGAAAAACAGCCCCAGCGCGATCAGAACCACCGTGCTGAAGATGATCAGCCCCCGGGAGAACCAGTCGAACCTCATGAACAGGTTCGGCCTTACGGCAAAACAGACCACCCCGATCACCACGGTTGAGGCAGTGTAAAGCGTCAGGTTCATGAACAGGGAAGCAGTAATAGTCCCTGCCGGGACATTATGCCCCCGCATGAGCAGAGCCGCAGCAGGCTGTCCTCCGGAGGCCGATGGTGTAATGGCCGAGAAGAACTGGTCAGCCGCGCCGTAGGCCAATCCCTTCACGAATGTGGTGGGATGACCCATATGGTCCAGCAGGCACATCAGTGACAGTCCCTCCATCACTATGAAGCCCAGCATGCTGATCACCGACAGGGACATCCACATCGGAGACGCGTGTCTCAGCATCCCCAGCACCTCTGCCGGTGAAAGTGTCTTCGCAGCCGCGAAAACAGCTTTTATAGTGAGAACCGATATGAGCACCGTAAGCACCACCCACATCGCATTCCTTTTCCAATTGATTATATCTATATCTTTCATCACCGGTTTCCTTCATTTCGTACCCTGTGTCCGTGTCACCACATTTTTCAAATCGGACCCGCTGTCGTGTAACCACGATTTTCTTACCGGACCCGTTGTCCGTGTCACCGCATTTTTCATCCCGGGCCCTGTGTCCGTGTAACCACATTTTCATCCCGAACCGGGCGTCCGTATAACCACAATTTTTGCATCTGTAAAGTAAATCGACTTTTATTGTACATCACATAAGCAAAAAAATTGAATAAACACGAACAATCTTAATATTTTTTATGATGTCCTGCCGCCGGCGCCCTGGACGTCGCTGGACTGTCTATCTTCAGATCAGCAGGTGCCGGCGCCACAACCCGGCGCTTCGCCGTCTTTTTTTCAGCTCTTCCGCCGCCCGGCGATGCCTGTCTTTTTTCAGCTCTGCCGGCGCCACAACCCGGCGCTTCGCCGTCTTTTTTCAGGTCTGCCGGCGCACGCCGCCCGTCGCCGCCGCCCGCCTGGTTTTTTCTGTC
>JAIKWW010000024.1 GCA_024684465.1 Clostridia bacterium
CACATATTTATGAATTAGGCGGAACACATGGATGCTATCCTGTATTGTACAGGTGGCATCCATTTTGTTTTTGCCTGAATTCTTTTGTTATTATAGTAATCTATATATTCTTCAACTGCTTTTGAAAAGTCTTCAAAAGAAATAGTATTAATATCGTTGAGACAACTAATGAAATTCGCAGAAAAACCGATTTTTATTACAGGGAGTGCGAACGCAGTCTCAGGGTCATTTAAGGTGTGACCGATTCGGCTGTTGAAAAGTATACAGACGCGGATTCACAGCTAAGTGAAAGACCCGGAATATTCAGGAGTTCGGAGGTTGAAAATGAGATTTTGGATAAAAAAGCGGCGGGGGTTGTGCGTATTGCTTTTAGTGATAGCGGCTTCATACATGCTGACGGGCTGCGCCCTTATGGAGAATGCTGACGGGATTACATCCATCGATCAGCTGAATGAAAAGGGAAGGCTGATAGGAGTGGCAGCTGAATCCGCAGAAGATGTCGTCGTTAAAAAGGAACTCCCTCAAGCTGAGTTCCGCTATTACAAGGATGCTGTTTCAGGCTATACTTCCGTGAGCCAGGGAAAACTGGATGCATATGTGTACGGCAAGCTTGCGATGAATACTGCTGTGGAAAACGGATTAAAGGGAGTTCGTGTTCTGGATGAGACTCTGGGGGAGGGCAACAAGATCGGTGTTGCGATTTCTCCGAAGACGAAGATTCCCGATCTGCAGGATAAAGTGAACGCTTTTATCGATGAGGTCAAGGCTGACGGAACCATGGACGACGTGATCCGGCGCTGGCTGGTGGAAAAGAACAAGACAATGCCGGAGATCGAACAGCCGGAAGATCCCAGCCTGCATCTGGTGGTGGGAACCACCGGCAACTATGAACCGTACACTTTTTATTCCGGTGACGGACTGGCCGGTTTCGACATAGAACTCGCATACCGTTTTGCGGCATGGCTGGGTGCATCGCTGGAATTCAAGATCTACGACTATGACGGGATCGTCGCGGCGGCTCAGACCGGAGATGTGGACTGTGTCTATGCAGGGCTCTTCATGACGAAGGAAAGAATGGAAGCGGTGCCTTTTTCGCAGCCGGAATTTGTCGATGAAGTCGGTGTTATGGTGAGGGATACATCCGCAGGTACGTCATTCTGGGGCGATGACAGTGTTATGGCATCGGTTGCAGACAGCTTCAGAAAGACCTTTGTGGTAGAAAACAGATGGCAGTTCTTCCTGAAGGGCATGGGCACTACACTCATGATAACTGCCCTGGCGATCCTCCTCGGCACGCCGCTGGGATTCGGCATATTCATGCTGTGCAGAAAAGGAAATCCGGTTGCTAACGGAATTACGAAGTTCTGCGTATGGCTGGTGCAGGGCATGCCTGTTGTGGTGCTGCTGATGATCTTTTACTATGTGATATTTGCGAAGTTTGCTGTTTCCGGGACGGTGGCTTCAGTGATAGCATTTACATTGATATTTGCATCATCTGTGTTCACAATGATGAAGACCGGCGTGGGCACAGTTGACAGGGGACAGACCGAGGCGGCTTACGCGCTGGGATACAGCGACCGGAGGGCCTTCTACAGGATCGTCATGCCTCAGGTGCTGGAGAATTTCATGCCGGCATATAAAGTTGAAATCACAACATTGATCAAGGCTACCGCTATCGTGGGCTACGTTGCGGTTCAGGATCTCACCAAGATGGGAGATATCGTCCGCAGCCGTACATTTGAAGCATTTTTCCCGCTGATCTCTGTGGCGGTTTTCTATTTTGTGCTGACGGCGATTCTTACATTTATTGTAAACAGAGTCCAGATTCATGTGACGCCGGGGCGCAGAACCCGGGAGGAAATTCTGAAGGGGGTGAAGGTCGATGATTGAACTCATTCATATGGAAAAGAAATATGAAAATGCCACACCTCTGAGGGATGTGAACGCAGTCATAAACGATGGTGACGTGATCTCGGTGATCGGCCCTTCCGGAACGGGAAAATCCACGCTGATCCGCTGCATCAACATGCTGGAGCGGCCTACAAACGGGAAGATACTTCTTGACGGTGAGGACATAACCGCACCAAAGTACGATCTGACCCGTGTGCGGCGGCGAATGGGAATGGTCTTCCAGCGGTTTAATCTGTTCAATCATCTTACCGCGATAGAAAATGTGATGATCGCGCAGATGGATATCCTCAACAGATCAAAACAGGAAGCATATGATACGGGTATGGCTCTGCTGAGACGTGTGGGACTTGGAGGAACGGAATTCCAGTACCCTGACCAGCTCTCCGGGGGACAGCAGCAGCGAGTGGCCATCGCCAGGGCTCTTGCCATGGATCCGGAGGTGCTGCTTCTGGATGAGCCGACCAGCGCACTGGATCCAACCATGATCGGTGAAGTGCAGGCTGTGATCCGCGACCTGGCTGCCAGCGGCAAGACACTCATGATCGTGACCCACGAGATGAACTTTGCCAGAGCCATATGCAACCGGGTCTTTTATATGGATCAGGGTGGAATCTACGAGGACGGAACACCGGATCAGATCTTTGACCATCCGGAGAAGGAACTTACTCTGAGGTTTATAAGGCAGCTGAAAGTGCTGGAGATAGTGATAGACAGTCGCGATTATGACTTCGTGGCAGCCGGTACGGAAATTGACAAATACTGCATAAAGAATGATGTGCCGCTGCGGACCAAGTACAGGATAAGGCTCGCCTTTGAAGAGCTGGTGCAGCAGCTTCTTCTTCCGCTGGTGGGAAGAACCAGGATATGTGTGGCAGTGGAGTATGCCAGGTCAGAGGAAACTGCGACTGTCACAGTAAGTTACGGTGGAGAGAGCCTGAATCCCGAGCAGAATGGAGATGAATTCTCCTACAGTGTTCTGAAACGTGCAGTCAGGGATATATCATATGTGTACAATCCTGATGGGGAGTACGCCAATATGGTCAAAGTTGTCATATGATGCAGGCTCTTTCTGACAGACAAGCCTGACCGGATGTCAACGGCATCTGTCTCATGCTATCGTTGGGACAGGAATCGCGGATGCTGATCATAATGGGAGCAATGTCGTATATGAATAACAGTTTATTTGGATTTACAGAGGATCTCACGCAGGAAGAAAAGGAACTTGTTGCCGGAACTCTGGTAAAGAAGACATTCGAACGGGGCAGCCTGATCAACAGAAACGATGACGGATGTCTTGGTCTCCTCGCGGTGGAGGAAGGGCAGCTCCGTGTATATATCGTCTCTGATGCGGGTCGGGAGGTCACGCTTTTCAGGATCGATGCCGGAGAGGTCTGTGTTTTGTCAGTCTCCTGTCTGATGGACAGCATCGTGTTTGACGTGGTGATAGAAGCAGCGACGGATGTGTGTCTTCAGATTATTCCGGTGGATGTGGTCCACCGGCTTGAGGAGCAGAATACCCTCGTGGGTCTCTATCTGTACAAGACTGCTGCGGAAAAGTTTTCCGAAGTCATGTGGACCATGCAGCAGATCCTGTTCATGAAGGTCGATACCAGGATAGCAATTTATCTCTGGGATGAGTCGGGCCGGCTGGATACCGATGTGATCAGTGTCACCCACGATGTTATCGCCCATCACATAGGCAGTTCCAGGGAAGTAGTCACAAGGGTGATAAGATATTTTGAAAAAGAGGGCATACTGTCTCCCGGCAGAGGAAAAATGACCATCCTGAACCGGAACGCCCTGAAAAAGCTTGCTTATCCTGAAATGTGACTTTGTTACATACAAGAAAAAACAACAGTGGTATCATATCCCCGTAATGGCTGAAACAGCCTGATACGGGGATTTTTATCATTAAAGATAAAGAGAAGAGTTCACAGGATATTAATGGAGGACGAATGAGTAAGAAAGCTAGAGCGGATAAAGAAATATGTGTGGCATGCGGAGTATGTGTCAGGGCGTGCCCAAGGTCGGCAATATCTGTCTTTAAAGGGTGCTATGCAACCGTAGATGACGAGTCGTGCGTCGGGTGCAGACTTTGCGAAAAGAGCTGCCCTGCAGGAGCTGTGAGAGTGGAGGTTCAGGCAAATGAAAAGTAAGAAGTGGTATGATTTTTTCTGGATCTGGTCGATTCTTTTTTTCTCACTGGGCTTTTTCAATATTCTCTTTGCGTGGCTGGGTCTGTTCGATTTCATGCTGCCGCTGATATTTGCCATTGCCGGAGGAAATAAATGGTTCTGCAACAACATGTGCGGCAGGGGTCAGCTTTTTTCCCTGCTTGGAAGTAAATGCTCAAGGAATAAGATCGCTCCCCGCTGGATGTATTCGAAGTGGTTCCGGGCAGCATTCCTGATATTTTTCATGACGATGTTCGGCATCATGATATTTCAGACATATCTCGTATTCCGGGGCGCGAGTGACGTGGGAGCTGCTGTGAAGCTGTTATGGACATTCTCTGTTCCATGGGAATGGGCATACACTCCGGGACTCTTTGATGGCTGGGTATACCAGTTCTCTTTCGGCTTTTACAGTCTGATGCTGACATCAACTCTGATCGGTCTCCTGGTGATGGTGCTGTACCGGCCCAGAACCTGGTGCACATTCTGCCCGATGGGCACCATGACACAGGGAATCTGCCGGATTAAGAACCGCTAAGATCAAAGTGATCCGGAAGCGGTGAAAATGTCATAATGCCGTTAAATGGCCCTGCAGGGGGCGGATTCCGATAAATATTTGTCAAACACTTACAATGTAGTAACCAGGTTCTAAATAGTAATCAATTGAAGAAAATCGATAGCTAAGATATTATATGTATGCATATTAAATTATGCCGGTTATCATCAGACCGGCAGACGAAGTGATGCCCTGCGGCCGACGGGCTGGCAGGAACGATCTCCTGGCCAGGAAAAGCTATTTTAATTTCATAAGGAGATTGATTTATCATGAGTGAAAACTATACGAGCAAGAGATGGACTATCCTGATCGTAAGCTGTATCATGAACATCATGATCGGTACCAGTTACGCATGGTCCATGTTTGCTACACCTTTGAATGAGCATTTCGGCGGCGATGCTATGGCGACACTGACCTGGGCATTCACGCTGGCTAACGCACTCGGTCCTATCCCGATGATCGTCGGTGGTTTTATCAGCGATACCATCGGTCCTAAGTGGTCCATTTTCATCGGCGGTATCCTCTTCGGCGGCGGCGTATTCGTGACAGGCTGTGCAACGAGCCCGGGAATCGTAGTCCTCGGCTACGGTGTTATCATGGGTCTGAGTATGGGTCTGGTTTACGGATGCACCATCGGTAACTCCATCAAGTTCTTCCCGGATCATGCAGGTCTGGCTGGCGGTCTGACAACTGCGACTTACGGTCTCGGTTCCGTTATCCTCCCGCTGATCATCAAGGACATCGTAAATGCTGACACAGTTCTCAACACATTCAAGGTACTGGGTATCGTTTACATGGTTGTTATCGTTATCGGTTCCTTCTTCATCAAGAAGTGCCCGGACGGATTCGTTCCTGACGGCTATGTTCCGCCCGCACCAAAGCCTGGCGTAAAGGCTCCGGAAAGCAAGAACTGGAAGCAGATGCTGGCTGACCCTGTTTTCTGGGTAATGATGCTGATGATGGTCTGCGGCGCAACTTTCGGCATGATGCTGATCTCAAACTGCAGAATGGTCGTTACCGAAACAGCTCTTGCAAATGCAGCTCCTGAAGTTGTAGCCGGTGCTGCGGCAACTACAGTAACCATCCTGGCACTCTTCAACGCACTGGGAAGAGTAGGCTGCGGAACTCTCTCCGACAAGATTGGAAGAATCAACACTCTCGCCATCATGCTGGTAATCGGTATCATCGGATTCCTGATCCTCACCGGGGTCGGCGAAGGCGGCAGCCTGGCTTTATTCAGAGCCGGCACAGCTATGGTAGGTCTCGCATTCGGTGCATTCATGGGCGTTTACCCAAGCTTCTGCGCAGAGCAGTTCGGACCTAAGCACAACGGCATCAACTACGGTATCATGTTCTGCGGTTTCGCCATCGCCGGCGTCATCGGACCTAAGATCCTGCTGGCATTCGGTACTGACTTCAACAGAGCTTACGTCGTAGCTATGGTCATCGGTGCAGTTGGTCTGGCACTGTCCTTCGTTTACAGATTTATGAGCAGGGCAAAATAAGCTGAACGGATCGGCTGCGGACTGACGAATTGAGGGAGATTATCGGGCACAGTCAATTCAAGGTCTGAGAGCCGGGCAAAACATCTGAAACACGTGAGTTGAAAAAGTATATGAATCGTTGAAACTGAACATACTAATGTCTTTTATCTGACGAAACCAAACCGCTGACCGGGTCTTCCCGGTCGGCGGTTTGTTGTTTGAAGGGGAAACGGAACCGGAATTGATGCAGTTGAAAACAGTTGAAAAATCAAAGTTTGTGGGTGTACCTCGTTGCTGGAATCATCCCAGTTGGCGGTTTTCTGTTTTTAGTAATAATGGGATTTGCTTCTGTGGCTGAGAAAGCAAAAGACTATTACTGACCAAATCCGCTCGCGGATCCAGGTGAAGTGATTTACAATATTAATTAACAGGAGGCGAAACGATGAATAAGACTGTATTTGAGTGGGACAATGACAAGGGGATCAGGATTCCTGCCGTGGTAAGCGAGTCTTTGAATCTGCGTGCAGATGATCGCGTTTCATTAGTAGAAATAGATGGAGAATTGTTTCTGAAAAAGGAACAAAGCACCATGCAGCTGTTCGAAGAGTTCTACGGAAAGCCGTTTGATGAAATAACAATAGACGACCTTGGTCATGCGACAGATGTCGATTAAGAAGATATAGGAGAAATGAGTTATGCCCAAAAAACTATTTGATTCAATTAAAACTACTATCTCTGAAGGTGTTGAAAAGCTTGATATGGATTCCATAAAGAAATCCGCTGAGAATGCAGGAACTGTCATCAAAGATATGGGAGTTGATGCGAAAAATGCGGCTTTTAAACTTAAGGACGATATTAATGACAAGATTACGGAATTAGATCGGATGCTTGAGGCGGAGATAACGAATTATAACAATTCATATACGCTTATGAATGATAAAGGTATTCGCCTTCTTGTTGAACGAAGGTGTTCCGCAGACGCTGTTGATAATGTCGAAGTTCTTATAAACAGCATCGCAAATACACCGAAGGAATTCGAAGAAAAGATTTCAAAGATAGAAATGCAGAGGAAAGAGTTCCAGGACGCGTGTGCTTTTGCGGAACGTGAGTTGGACGCAGTCAGAACAGCGGCAAGTGGAGCCGGAGCTGGATTCGCTGCCGGAGCCTCTGTTGCATTTATGGCGCCAACAGCGGCGATGTGGATCGCAACTACGTTCGGGACTGCATCTACAGGCGCTGCGATTTCAACGTTATCCGGGGCTGCTGCCGAAAGTGCTGCCTTGGCATGGCTCGGGGGAGGCGCTTTATCGGCCGGAGGTGGCGGCATAGCTGCAGGAAATGCTCTGCTGGCGCTTGCAGGACCTGTGGGATGGACGATCGCCGGAGCGACGCTTCTCTCTTCAATCCTGTTGTTTGCAAAGAAAAGAACTAAGCTCAATGCAGAAAAGAATGAAGAGATTGAAAAGATTAAGAAGAATACTGAGCAAGTCAGAGAACTGGACGCTGAGATAAAAGTGCTTCTGGATCAGACGGTGAAGGCAAAGGAGGCACTGACCCAGTCATTTAGAGAGTGCATTCCAATGTTCGGAGGAGATTATGACTCTTTTGACGGTCAGCAGAAGCTGGCACTGGGAGCACTCGTGAATAACACATTAGCGGTAACAGCTATGTTTGAAAAAACTATAGAGGAATAATGATGAGTGTTGAGGAACGAATTAAAGGTTTATCAGTCAGGTATTTTCAAGGCACATCTGCTTTTGAGGGCCTTCAAAAGACTGTGTCACAACTGGAGCAGGCAGAAGAGATTGCATATAGATTACAGAACAAGGATGAGAATGACGTACTGACGATAATCAAGATAGGCACGGTATTGTCGTTGGCTGTTGTGGAAAAGATCGCCAAAGGAAAGAGTCCAAAAGCATTCTCGAATGATGATTGGAAGGATGTTGCCCAAAAGGTTGCGGATATGGCTATCCTGTCAGACGGACAGTCGTATACGGAATGGGTATTTACGTTCTATTCAAGATATTTAGACGCCTCGATTAAGATTAATAAAACCATAATTCCTGGGAAGCATCTGGAAGATCTACAAGCTCTGTCAGATGAACTGAAAAAGCTTACTTCAGGTTTTCAGCAGGGGAGCATAAAAGAAACCGATTATGTAGAGGAATGCTTATGGATCTGTTTTGAAGCGATGATAAAGCTTATTTCTTCTTACGCTTTCAGCTCTTTAAAACCTGAATTTGGAGATTTTTTAGTCGCCTCTGCTGATTTCGTAGTTCAGTTTGCACGGCTTGGAATGTACAAAAGGGAAGATGCGTTGCTTTCGGCTTATCTGGAGCATCAGGAGGCCTTAGACGAGAATCTTCAGCGGCAGTACGATGATTATATTGCTGAATTGGAAGAAAGATCTCAAAGATTTGAATCCCTCATCAGGGATGCTTACTCAACAGATTTCAGAGAAAGGTTGATGAGCACCGCTTCTCTCGCTAAGGAGGCGGGAGTTGATGAAGAAAAGATACTGGATTCCATTTCAAAAATCGATGACTTCTTTGGATGAAAATCAAACCCAACTGCCGATCGGGAGCACCCTGATCGGCGGTTTGCTGCTTCGGGTATTTTTATCGGACAGGACAGAATTGTATAATTGGGGCAGAAAAGGAACTGTTTTGTGGCGTGATTGTCCGGAGGACCGGGGACATTGGAGGTATTGATATGAGAATTGAAAATGGAGATGTATTACAAAAGAGAATCGACGAGGTGATCGAAGCTATAGGGGACGATGAGCGGTACCCGGAGTGTCTGGATGTGCTGGATGGTCTCAGGGATGAACTTCAGTATCATGGCTTTGAGGATGTTAAGGAGCGCCTTTGCTATGGTCTTCATGATGCAGATGGTGCGTATCCGATGCATCCGGAGGTTGCGAGGCTTCTGATCGATATCTACGAGGACGGGATTGAGAATGAAAGCGGGGATGCGATGTGTAATCTCGGTTCTCTGTACTACACCGGTCGCGCCGGGGAACAAAACTATGAGAAGGCGGCGCACTATTATCACATGGCAGACTTAGCCGGCAATCGTCAGGCGACGGAAAATCTGGGATATATTTATTACTACGGACGTACCGGGGAGAAGGATTACGAGAAGGCCTTCAAGTACTTTGTGAAGGGAGCGTTGGATGGGCATCTTCGTTCGCTGTACAAGGTTGGAGATTTCTACAGGAATGGCTATTACGTGGAGAAGGATCCGAAGGAGGCTTTCCGGATTTATGATCATTGCGAAGATATGCTGTCAAACACGTCGGTTCCAATCGTCGGGGCAGACATCATGATGCGTCTGGGTGACTGCTACTTCGAAGGTTTTGGAGTTGGCAAGGATTTGCTGGTGGCGCATCACTACATGAGTTCGGCGGAGAATCTGTTTTACAAACGTCTGAAAGAAGGCGATTTTTACCAGAAACGAAATCTGGAGCACGTTCTGGAAGTGCTGGAAAAGATCCGCAAAGAAATCCGGAAAACGGAACTGCCAGACCTGTCCTGGTCGGGATATGAAGGATGATGAGCTTATAATATGTTCTGCAATAGTTGAAATCCATTGTATAATAAGTGGTGTGTGTTTTTGCGTTGTATAGGAGGAGTAAGAATGAGGAGATCTTTTATAGTTCTGTTGATTACATTTATGTGTGGCTTATTATCTCAAACTCAGGCATTCGCGAGTTCAGAAGATGTGAATGTAATGATAAATGGTTCATATATTTCATCTGATGTTAAACCATATATAAAGAACGGGTCGACGTTGGTGCCTCTCAGGGTGATAAGTGAATCGTTAGGTGCGAAAGTGGAATGGAATGCTGCAAGCAATACAGTAACCATAAACAAAGATCAGAACGAGATTGAGATTGAGATCGGTGCCAACCAATATGTTAAGAATGGGATAACATATGATTTCCCAGGGGAATCAGCTGAAATAAAGGATAATCGAACAATGGTTCCGCTGAGAGCAGTTGCGACTTGCTTAGGTATGGATGTTAGTTGGAATAATGATCTCCGAGTTGCTTTCATTAATTCGAACAGATTTGAGAACAAGCCCGTTTTTATGATTTCCGGATTGATAAATGATAGTTTTAGTATCGGGACAGTTTCGAAAGCAGCTTTGACATGTCATATATCAGAAGATTTTATAAATGGATTTGACGGAGAGTATAGGATGGTTTTCAGCTGTGATGATAATTATGTACATGCCAATTGGGAAGATTTTGTTGACGATGATGGAGGAAAAACACGAATAGATCTATCGTTTATTAGTGGATCGTACCCAGGAAGAGACAAGATTCGTGTTTGGCTGGAGGATTGCAATACCAATGAGCAATTAGGAAATACCGCGACATTTTATGTGAATGTAGTTGAAAAATCCGATTCGCAAATCATAAATAATGAATTGAATGGCGAGGCTATATTTGCCGTTGATGATACTATTGAAATCTCACAGTATCAGTCGTTGACCAAGCCATTACTGAAAGATAGCAGTGTTTCAGGAAATGCATACGTCGAGGTTGCTGATAAATCATTAGTTTCTGCATCTATAGTAAACGATAAGAATTTAACAATTCTTGGGAACACAAAAGTGGGGACTACAACAGTCACATTGAAATACTACCCCGATAATGGAAATGAGGTGGTTAAAACCGTTTCGGTGAAAGTAAAAAAATGGGAACCAAGTTATTTTAAATCGTTTACGTCCGAGAAGGTTGCTGTTGGCGGTAGTCAGGCTATTTATGTTGGGAGTGGATATTTGGGGAAAACAGGACAGACTTGTGTGGCCACATCTTCCAATGAAAGTATTGCGACTGTAGTAAAAGATCTGACGAAGAGTGATTATTCGGATCGGTTCAATTTTAATGTATATGGGCATAAAGATGGTAAGGTTGATATAACCTTTACGTTTTACGTTAATAATCTGCGTGTAGGTTCTTCAAGTTATACCTTCACTGTGGGTACCGGCAAGTCAGAAAGCGTAATTAAGATTTCTCCATCAGTACCATCGAAACTGCCTTCTTCCTCAAGTAAAACGACGGATACGATATCACTTCCTTCATATACAATACCAAGCTATGGTGGATATGGCGGGAGTAACACATCCATGGGTTCAGAACCGCTTACCTACAGTACTGGTAATAAAGTGTCGTTTTTTGGAGCGCGCTATCCACTCTATCTTTATTCTGAGGATGGAGAGCATTTTTTAGGGAAGATTACCTCGAATAAATATGATTCTAAGAGCATATTCAACAGCTATGGCAGTTATGGGAGTGCATATGGAAGATATTCAATATGGAATGAATATGGCAAGTATGGAGGAAAGTATGGTGCCGAAAGTGCTTTTTCAGAATATACTAGAAAGCCACCGGTTATTTTAGATTCCAATGGTAGATTCGTAGGTTATTTGACAGCAAATGAATACAAGAGGGATGGATATAGCATTAAGGAGGTATCGTATTATTTGGGTAAATACGAATAACTGACAGTAAAGTTTTTTGCTTAATTGAGAGGTATACGGGCTTCCTGCGACCTGATTGGTTGCGGGGAGTCTTTTATTTTTGAAATTACTGGGGCACGAGATGTTTTCAGAAGGAGAACCGGGGAGTGGAATAGGGATTTCATTTCGCAAATTTAAAAATTGATAAAAAATGCGAAATGAGATATGCTTGTATCGAGGTGGTGAGGTGCAATGAAACTAATCAAAAGGGATTATTATCTGAATAAGCTTTTAGATGTTAAGGATATACCGGATATCAAGGTGATCACCGGTGTCAGGCGAAGTGGCAAGTCCAAACTGATGGATGCATTTGTCAGTATCGTTGAGAAAGACGACAACGCCAACATCGTTCGCATAAAGCTCAATCTAAAAGAATATGAGAATCTGCTGGATGCTGATGCGCTGTACGATTTTATCAAAGATCATTATGATTCAGAAAAGAGCAATTATCTTTTCATCGATGAGATTCAGATGTGTGAGGGATTTGAACGCATTATAAACAGCGTCTACGAGGAAGAGATTTACGACATTTATCTTACGGGGTCAAACGCTTTCCTTCTGTCCAGCGATCTTGCTACTCTGTTTGGTGGAAGAGTTTACGAGATTAGCCTGTACCCGTTTTCATTTAAGGAGTATCTAAAGTATTATCCGTCAGACGACATTGACAAGGCTTTCGATGAATTTGTGAAAAAAGGCGGTATGTCCGGATCGTATCTGTATAAAACTGAGGAAGACGCCAGAAAATATGTGAATGGTATTTACCGAACTACAATTACAAAGGACATCGTAACAAAGTTTAAGATCGAAAACGAGGATCTGCTGATAATGATAGGCAACTTTCTCATGGATAATGTGGGAAATCAGACATCCATAAGAAATGTCGCGAAGAAACTGACATCAGGCACTTATAAAACCAATGATAAAACTGTCGGAGCATATATAGATTACTTTTGCAGATCTTTTTTGTTTTATCCAATCCAAAGATATGATATAAAAGGTAAAAGATATCTGGAGTCAGACAAGAAGTATTATCTTTCGGATCTGTCATTCAGATTCTCTGAAATCGGTACGAAGAATGCGGATTACGGGCATTTGTATGAAAATGTTGTGGCCATCGAGCTCCTGCGCCGCGGTTACGAGGTTTATGTCGGAAAGCTCTATAACAAAGAGGTGGATTTCGTGGCGGTCAAGGAAGGCGAGAAGACTTATATTCAGGTTTCCGACGACATTTCGCGGGAGGAGACTTTTAAACGCGAGGTGTCTCCGCTGCTGGAAATCAGGGATGCTTATCCAAAGGTGATCATAGCGCGGACAAAGCACGATGTGAGTCAGTATGAGGGAATAAAGATCTACGACATTGCAAGATGGCTTTCTGTTTCGCAGTTTTAAAAAATTTTAAAATTTGCGAAATGGGTGCGAGATCGAAATAATAAGGATAATTGTTATTGAATATTCAGGAAGGAAAATACTATGGCTAAGAAGTTTTGGAAGAGACCGCTGCATGAGGTGACGAGGCGGCTGGCTCTGGTGGCTATGGGAAAAGAAAAAGCGGAGCTGGTCATACGGGATGCAAAGCTGGTAAATGTCTGCACAGCTGAGATCCAGGAGCATATAGATGTGGCAGTTGCTGAGGGCAGAATCGCACTGGTGGGCGATGCCGGACACTGCATCGGACCGGACACTGAGGTGATCGATGCAAAGGGTCAGTACATAGCTCCGGGTTTTATGGACGGACATATGCACGTGGAATCCTCCATGGTGACTGTGAGCGAGTTCAGCCGGGTGGCCATGCCCCACGGGACAACTGCTATTTTCATGGATCCTCACGAAATCTGCAATGTGTTTGGCAAGGACGGGGTCAGGGCCATGATCGAAGATTCGGATCACACACCCCTTAAGGTAGTGACCACGGCTCCCTCATGTGTTCCGGCAGTTCCGGGATTTGAAGACACAGGAGCATCCATCGATGCTGATGACATAAGGGAGATGCTGTCCTGGGACGAAGTACTTGGACTGGGCGAGATGATGAATTATCCGGGTGTTATCGAGGGTTCGCTGCCTGTACATGCTGAACTGGCGGAAACTCTCAAGGCTGACCAGGTCATAACCGGTCACTACGCTGCGGATGAGACGGGGGCGGGCCTCAATGCTTACGCTGCCGCGGGTATCAGATGCTGCCATGAAGCAACAGATGTGAATGGAGTGATCCAGCGGATGAGACTGGGCGTGTATTCCCAGATCCGTCACGGCAGCGCCTGGTGCGATCTGCCGGAGATCATTCACGCCATTATCGATAATAAGATTGACGACAGGTTTGTATGCCTGGTTACAGATGACACGCATCCGGAGAATCTCGTACAGGATGGCCATATTGATAATGTGCTGAGACTTGCGATCAGAGAAGGCCTGGATCCGATCAAGGCAATCCAGTTCGTGACGATAAACACGGCTTCCTGCTTCAGACTGGATCATGAGCTTGGCAGCATAGCGCCTTCGAAGTGCGCGGATATCGTATTTTTTGATGATCTTCAGGATATAAGGGTGACCCGGACCATAATCGATGGCGAGGTGGTGGCAGAAGACGGAAAAGTTGTCGCCGAGATCGGAACTCCTGAATATCCGGAGCATTTCTATCATTCCATTCATGTGGGAGGTCCGGTAACTGAGTCGGATTTTGCGGTACAGGCACCCGTAGATAAAGCGTCAGATACAGAGATCGGAACGAGGGTCATCGAGATCATTCCTGCCAGGGCGGGAACTGTGGAAACTGTCATTTCGCTTCCTGTAAAGGATGGAGTTGTTACGGCAGATATCGCGCAGGATGTGATGAAGATGGCAGTATTTGAACGTCATCATGAGACCGGGACGAAGGGTATCGGTTTTGTGAAAGGCTTTGGCATAAAAAAGGGCGCCATGGCTCAGACATATTCCCATGATGCCCACAACCTGGTGGTCGTGGGAACCTGCGACGCCGACATGAAATTGGCGGCTGACACGCTGACAGAGTGCGGAGGCGGCATGTGCGTTGTGGCCGACGGCGAGGTGCTTGCGGTGGTGCCGCTTCCGATAGCGGGACTGCTCAGTGACCAGAGAGTGGAGGAGACAGCCCGACTGATAAAGAAGCTGGACGACGCCTGGAAAGAACTGGGCTGCACCATCGTTTCTCCATATATGACTATGGCAATCCTGTCGCTGGCCTGCATACCGGAGCTCCGTCTCACGAACCGGGGCCTCGTGGATTGCAACAACTACCGTCTGGTGGGACTTTTCGATACAGACGAGTAAATATGATAAACCGAAAGAAAGGGCCGGGATGCTATTCCCGACCCTTCTTTGATTCCTGTTTATTCTCGTACATCAGATCGTCCGCCCGCTTAAATACGTCATTCACAGACATATCTCCTGCGGAATCGAACACGGCCATCCCGAATGCGGCTGAATATCTGTCCCAAGGCGCTCTCGTGATGTCGGACTCGAATTCTGCGAACAGCTTCTTCGTTTTTTCGAAAAGTTTTTCCCTGTTGTTGTAATCATCTTTTTCCAGCAGAACAACGAATTCGTCTCCGCCAATTCTGAAGACGGGAGAGTGGTCGTAGATCACGCATATCTCATGGCAGGCTCCGGAAATGTAATCGTTTCCGTGTTCGTGGCCGTAGGTGTCGTTTATTTTCTTGAGATCGTTCAGATCCATCATTATTATGCCGAACTTCGCTGACCCCCTCAGGATCTCCTCGTTCAACCGGATACAGGTCTTGTCGTACCAGGCTTTGTTCTTCACATGAGTGAGGGCGTCCTGATATGCCACCATGTCCATCTGGCTGACCTGAGTCCTCATGACTTCCACTTCGCCCCTGGCATCTATGATCCGCTTGACGTAAACACGCATATCCCCGGTCATTTTGGTGATAGCATCGGAAAGGACCTCCACCTCATTATTGGTCCGGATGTCCGGCTGGTCGTAGGTCAACTGCTCCGGATCGATCTGTTCGTGGCTTATATTGGCAAATTCCACCACGCTTTTCTTCAGCTTTCTGATCGGCTCGGAAATCTTCTTGTCCGTCCATTTTGTTGAGGCCCATATGAATACTACGCCTAAAAGGATGATCAGAGCGATGTTCGCGATCGTGTATGTGGCGATGGTAGCACGGATCTCACTCACTTCTATATCCACGCAGAGGAGTGCAAAGGTTTTTCCGGTACTGTCCGCAAGAGGGATAGCGCCGGTATAGTCATATCCCCAGCTGGTAAAATTCTTGAAAAACGAGATCCCGCCGCGGTCAAGGGCATCCTGATACGTCTGAAGCTCCTCGTCACCATAGGCATCGTCTATGAGATAGTCCAGATAATAACCGTCGGGGTCAGTGGCACGTCCATCGGCTGTATCTGCGGAAAGAATGTTCAGCATACCGTGGTTTTTTCCCACCGTGACCGGACGGACTATGTAAAGATAGTGGATGTCGAAATCCTCCATCATCGAATCCATAAATGCCATGAGCTTCTTATACTCGTAGGATGCTACGCCGGTGTCGACACAGTGAGACAGATCATCTTTATCTATATGGCTGTCCACATACTGAAGTATGTCAGTCATCTGCCTCTCATATGAAGCATAGAGGGAATGGTTAAAGGTTTGGAATGTAAAACAACCAAAAAATATGCACAATAATGTCACGAACAGAACCATGAATTTAAAAATGGTCTTTCGCAGTGAACCTTGCTTTGAAAACATCGTATTAATCCTTTTGACAGAAAACAGACCGAATCTTAAAGAACAGGCAAAATAAAATAATTACCTCATTTAATATTACACTTTTTTACTATTAATGGCAATATTGGTGAAATGAGTTAGACAAAACTAACAAAAGGGTTTATCATTGGTTTGCAGCCTGATCGTTTTATATTAATGAAAAATGACGGCAGCAGGAAAAGACAAACGAAGGGGAGGATTGAAATGAGTGTAAAGTATGAGCTCCTCAAGAGCTTTGCCCGGGCCATGAACCTGAAGGGCATGTGGGGCGGAGAAAATGCTGAAGAGATCGCAGCGCAGAAAAAGAAGGAAAACAGGAAAGTCAGGATTCCGAAGCTGCATGATCCGGATTTTGACATCGATCAGATAAAAATAGTGGGCTTTACCGTTATCAGAATGGTTCACAGGAAGCGGGCGGAGCGCGCCAATCTGTTTATAATCGGAGGGGGCATGGTGATGGCACCGAGGCCGGATTCCGTAAGAAAGGCGCTGCGTTTCGCAAAGGAGACCGGAGCGGACGTCTATGTGCCGTATTACCCGCTTTGTACTGACTATCCGATTTCAAAGGCATATGAAATGATCTTCGAAACTTACAGGGGTCTGTTGGAGAATTATAAACCGGAAAACATCTCCCTGCTCGGGACCTCTGCCGGGGGCAATCTCGCATTGGGAATGGTGCCGTACATCAATGACCGGCACAGTGATACACCCATGCCGGGATATATTCTGGCCATATCGCCGGGAACCTGCATAGATACGGAGGAAGAATGGCAGCGGGTGCTGGCACTGGAGGAAAAGGATCTGATGATCCCGGCGTCTTTTATCAGAACTGCTGAGGTGATCCTGCGTCACGGGGACGATACGGTACCGGATTACATGCTGTGGCTCCAGCGTGGAGATTTCAGCAATTGTCCGCCTGTGACATTCATGTACGGATCGGATGAAACCCTGTACGGCTGCGCCCCGTCATTCGAAAAAGCAATGAAGAAGTACGGCGTGGACTACGAGATGATCGTAGGCGAGGGAATGTTCCACTGCTATCCGGCCTTTCCAATCGTAAAGGAAGCGAAGGAAGGTTGGAACGAGATGGTGTGCCTGATCCGGGACTATGGATTTAATAATCCGGCCCGTGCTGTCAGTTTCCGGAGCTGAAGCTGATGGAAACAATCTCACTTTCGGAGGCGACTTTCATAGGCGGCCCCCAGTAGCCGACACCGGAGGTGACGATGACGTGAGGGCTCTGAGGATCTTTTCTGTAATATCCGTAATCCACGGTGTAGATCAGATCCGTGATGAGACGGCCCGGGAAGATCTGTCCCCTGTGGGTGTGACCGCAGAGCACCAGATCAGCTTCGCTGCCATATTCCTCAACACTTTTCGGATTGTGGTCCAGCACGATAACAGGAAGGGAAGGATCCTCTCTTGTAAAGTAATCGGAAAGGGGCTTTCTCTCTTCATTCCCGTAGCCGCCTATAGGAGATGAATCCCTGCGTCCGACGATTACCATCCGGTCATCAATGACAGCGGAGGAATCCTTGAGAAGGTTTATCCCTGCTTTTTTCATGAAATCTTCCATCTGCGGTACGGTTCCGCCGGCATCGTGGTTGCCCGGGCATGCGTAGATGCCGTATGTGGGTTTTAAACCGTGAAGTGTTTCCAGGGCGGCCTCGGGATCCTGTATGGAAGTGAAATTCGTATCAAAGAAATCCCCGGCGATGAGAACAAGGTCGGGATCCTGAGCGTTGATGGTCTCCACAATATCATCCAGGCGGCTCTCGGATCCAAGTGCTCCCAGATGAACATCGCTGAGCAGGACCACGTTCATGTCGGAAATATCCTTTTTTCCCGGCAAGTCGATGTTGTATTTTACCGTATCTATCTGTCTGGCGTTGACAAAACCATAGGTGCAGGTGATCACGGTGAGGATCAGAACCGTCGTTGTGACTACGCCCCGGAACAGGTGATGGCCGGTGAATGGGAGATTCAGCAGCCTTGGAACTGCCAGCAGGATATCCGCAGCGGCAGTGAACAGGAGAAGATAGACGAATATGCCCATAAAACCGCTGCTGAAGACCACAAGAATGTGCCTGACTGAAGGTGGAAAATCCGCGAATAACTGGACCACACCCAGAACCATCATCAATATGAGAAGTTCCGTGATCAGCAGAACAGGCGTAAATTTTATGCCGGAGAAAAAGACTTCAAGTCCCCGGCAGAGCCGGAATGAAATGTAGCATCCTGCTCCGGCGAGCATCAGAATGATGATTGCGAAAAAGACGAATGCTCCCATATACCCCTCCATGTCATTTGAAATTCCGGATCTGAATATCCGGAAATTTTTTGCTTTTAAGCCATTTGTATGAAAGAATTCTAACATAGTGTGAATCGTGTTTCAATCACTGGGTTTGGCGGACCATACGGTTATATTTTCCACTACAAACTTGTAAAACAGAATATTTCTGTTATAAAATATATGCGGACAGATGTGTTGAAAACGATAAATGTTCTACTGCGGAACAGTTATTTTTTTGCTCGTTGGTACGATATTTATCAATGAAGCATTACTTTATTTAGGAATTGTGTTTTGAGGATTTTGTGATGGAGAAAATAAATAACAAGTATCACAGG
>JAIKWW010000046.1 GCA_024684465.1 Clostridia bacterium
GTTTACGTCATTAAGACCCATGTGATCCTCCTTAATTTGATTCTGTTGCAGTTGGCAGACCGCAACTAGATCATAGTTTAAGGAGGATTTCTGGTCAAACGCATAGCGTCTACGGAACCCTGCGTCTAACGCAGGGTTTTCTTTATACAAGAAGGAGACCTCCGCTCCGGCGGAGGTCTCCCCTTTTCAGTTTTCCGTGATTTTGTTTTGATGTTCGCTTACTGCTGCTGTTTGCCGGAGGCAATTTATATTGGTAATGCTCTACGAATAATTCTTTATTATTTCCTCTGCAAGTTCTCGTTTCGTAATACAGCGATCCATCGCCTGTTTTTCCAGAAAATGATGTGTTGCCGGCTCGTCCATCTTGAATTCGGAGATCAGTATCCACTTTGCCCGGTTCACCAGGCGGATCTCCTCCATTTTTTCCTCAAAGGAGAGACTCTTTTCTTCCACACTGCGCAGTCTTTCCCTGACCGTGGCCATCCACTCTATCGACAGTGAAAGAACCGACCGGGACAGAGGTTTTGGAAGCGTAAATATACCCTGTTCCACTACCTTATCCCTGATCTCATCGCGGATCTCAGCGCTCACCAGCAGCAGGACCACACAGCCTCTGGAGCTGCCGATATCGATTGCCATCCTCAATCCGGAGTCATCGTTAATAGACGAATTGATTATCACCAGGTCATAACTGCGTTCACTCCAGGCTTTCCGTCCCTCATTGACACCGGACACAAAGATTACAGGCTGACATCTCAGTTCCTTGAGAATATCCAAGAGCGCAATATTCATATTTTTCGCCGATGAAACGACGAGAACGCTGTAAACACGCTCTTTCAAACTCATACCGGATTCCTTCCCGACATTTTCAGCCTTCTCTGTTACAGTATATTTTCAGTATTTCAGCAGGAATATATTCCTTTATAAAATCATCATTCTCCGCTATCCCGCGGGCTTCCCGGTAACTCTCCGGCAATTTTCCGCAGAGTACCGGCGCCTCCGCGTTTTCCCGGCTGAAGCTGACATCCACCGGTTCACCGGGGTTCAGCTGCCTTTTTATTCCGAATAAACCGGCATATATGAGAAGTGTTAATGCCAGATAAGGATTTGCTTCCGGATCCGGCGAACGCAGTTCCGCCCGTCTGCGCTTCCCGGCAGCTGCAGGAACACGTATAAGCTGCGATCTGTTTTGACGTGACCATGTGACATAACCCGGCGCCTTGTGTCGACCCAGCCTCTTGTAAGACTCCTTTGACGGGTTCAGGAAGGCTGTCATGCCTCTCACATTTTCAAGAATTCCGGCGATCATATGCTGCAGGAGCGTTTCATCGTTATTAGGCGATTCGTGATCCAAAGTCTCCACAGACATATTTATATGAAAACCGTTTCCCGGCGCTTCCTCAAGCGGTTTCGGCGAAAGGTCCACCGCAACGCCGTTTCTGAAAGCAACCGTCTTCACAACTCTCTGAAAGGTCATCGCATTGTCCGCAGCCCTGACTGCATCCGTAAAGCAAAAGTCTATCATATTCTGACCGGGACCCTCTTCATGATGCGAACTCTGAGGTCTTACTCCCATCTTTTCCAGAGTCAGGCAGATCTCACGGCGGACATTTTCCCCCCGGTCTTCCGGAGCGACATCCATATAACCGGCTCTGTCGCAGGGCTCTCCCGTAACTTCACCATTTTCATCCATTTTGAAAAGATAGAACTCCTGCTCAGCCCCAAAGGTAAATCTGTATCCGGCTTTTTCGGCATCTTCCACAGCCCTGACCAAAAGACTCCGTGTATCGCACGGAAACGGCGAGCCATCCATGTGAGTTATCTTTGAGAACATCTGAATCACACGGCCGTGCTCCGGTCGCCATGGCAGCGGGCTCAATGTTTCAGGCTCCGGATGCAGCAGCAGATCGCTGTGATTATCCTCACCAAACCCCGCGATCGCAGATGCATCAAAGGGAACGCCGGATTCAAAAGCTCCGGGCAGCTCTTCCGGCATGATCGCGATATTCTTCTGTTTCCCGAAAACATCACAGAAAGCAAGCCGGATGAACTTCACATCCTCTTCCTTCACGTACTGGATAACCTCTTCCTTTGAATAATTCACGACAACCTCCTGTCACTCAGTTTGCCACATACATCTGTGTGTAAGGATTGCTGCTGTCCGGTGTCACCACTGTGAATGGCGACGATAACACATCCTCCGGATCAAGACCGAACAGGCCGCAGTATTCTTCCAGACAGGACCGCAATTCCTCCAGATCACCGGCTTCCGCCGGCCGTGCAGTCACCTGTTCCGGAAAAACCACATTCTCGCAATCGGAACGGAGAAACATCTTCCCCCCATGCATTCCCGTACATGGATAATAGCCCACACACTTCTCCTGCGGCTTCTCCAGGTTAAGCACCACGATCACCCCTCCGGCCTGATACTCGCCCAGGAAACTCCCTGCTCTGCCTCCTATCACCATAAGGGGCGCCTTGTCCTCATAGGCCTTCATGTGTATACCCGCCCGGTAACCGGCATCTCCCCTCACATATATCTTTCCGCCGCGCATGGCATAACCGGCCGCATCGCCGATATTCCCATGCACCACGATAAGCCCTTCATTCATTGTGTCGCCTACAGCATCCTGCGCATTTCCCCGTACCGTGATAGTTCCTCCGTTCA
The DNA here is from genome assembly GCA_024684465.1 of Clostridia bacterium. Classification (GTDB taxonomy): domain Bacteria; phylum Bacillota; class Clostridia; order Peptostreptococcales; family Anaerovoracaceae; genus JAIKWW01. Next base: position 2,669 of record JAIKWW010000046.1, read on the forward strand.
GGTAAGCACCGAGAGCATTTCCCGGAATCCCCCCGATCGTTATATCCTTGCCGGACATGCCTGCAGCGATAAACCTCTGTCCGCAGCAGTCCTCGATGGTACACGGTTCCTGCACATCCCTTATCTCATCGTTCAGTTCCCTGTACTCAAGCCCTTCCGCCCGAATCACTAACATAATAACACACCTCCTGACCGGTTTACCATTCTTCCACTGCTCATGTACATGTACTGTTTCATCTGATTACTCCCCTGCATGAGCGATGCCCAGGATCCGCAGTTCTGCGTCGCTGAGACCCACGCCGCGCAGCATGAGCCGGTTTCCCTTCAGGGCTTCGATGGAATTTATTCCCATTCCTCCCATGAGCTCCATGATCTCGTGCCTCCAGGCAGTCATCAGGTTCACCAGCCTGCGGCTTCCCTCCTCCGGGTCGAGTCGAGCTACCAGGTCAGGCCGCTGAGTCGCGATGCCCCAGTTGCACTTTCCCGTCTGGCAGGTCCTGCAAAGGTGACAGCCCATTGCCAGCAGAGCAGCAGTAGCAATATAGCAGGCGTCCGCGCCAAGAGCGATGGCTTTAATGACATCAGCCGCGCTGCGGATAGAGCCGCCTGCCACCAGCGAGACGCTGTTCCGGATACCCTCATCCCTGAGCCGCTGGTCAACGGCAGCCAGAGCAAGTTCCACCGGAATGCCCACATTGTCCCTGATTCTGGTGGGCGCGGCGCCTGTACCGCCCCTGAAGCCGTCGATCACGATCATGTCAGCGCCGCTCCTGGCAATACCGCTGGCAATCGCCGCAATATTGTGGACCGCCGCCACCTTGACTATCACGGGCTTCCGGTACCCTGTAGCCTCCTTCAGCGAGAAAACCAGCTGCCGCAGATCCTCGATGGAGTAAATATCATGGTGCGGCGCCGGCGAGATGGCGTCGGACCCCTCGGGGATCATCCGCGTCCTGGAAACATCCCCCACTATCTTGTTTCCCGGCAGGTGACCGCCGATACCCGGCTTCGCCCCCTGTCCCATCTTGACCTCGATGGCCGCGCCTGCCTCCAGATACTCCGCATGAACTCCGAATCTGCCGCTGGCAACCTGAACAATAGTATTTGATCCATAGGCGTAAAAATCCTCATGCAAACCGCCCTCACCGGTGTTGTACAGTATCCCCAGCTCATTAGCGGCCTTTGCCAGCGAAGCATGAGCATTATAACTGATCGAACCGTAGCTCATGGCGGAGAACATCACCGGCATGGACAGCCGGATCTGGGGAGGGAGCTCGCAGATCAGCTTTCCCTCCGCATCTCTCTCGATTCCGGCCGGCTTCTTTCCCAGTGACACCCGGGTCTCCATGGGTTCCCTCAACGGGTCGATGGGCGGATTTGTAACCTGGGAAGCATTGATCAGGATCCGGTCCCAGTACACCGGCAGCGGCTTGGGATTTCCCATGGACGACAGCAGCACTCCGCCGCTTCCCGCCTGCTTCCAGATCTCACGGATCGTATCGTTCTGCCAGTTGGCATTCTCCCTGAGAACACAGTCGCTCTTTACTATCTTAAGCGCCCGGGTCGGACAGAAGGCAACACAGCGCTGACAATTTACGCACTTCGATTCATCCGCTGTCATAATCCTCAGTTCCGGTTCAAATGCGTGCACCTCGTTTGCACACTGTCGTTCACATATGCGGCATGAAGTACAGCGGGCATCATTCCGGATCACCTCAAAATCGGGATATATAAAATTTACACCCATTAGTATGCACCTTCTTTCACTTTCACGATGACAGGTTCACCGCCCGTCGGAGCCCAGATATTATCAGCCTCCGGCTCCATGATGCGTATAGCAGCTTCTTCACTGGCAATGAACACCTTGTCATCCTTTTCGCCCACCACCATGGAACGAAGCTTCAGCCTGTCGTTCAGAGCCATGATACCTCCGGTAAAACCCAGAACGATGGAAAAAGGCCCCGTGATGAGAAGACTCGGAAAGACCGTTCTCAAATATGTCAGGACCTCCTGCTTCACGTGATCCGGTTCCTTCTCGATGGTACTCCAGAATGGCGCCGCGATAACACTTGCAGCCTCCTGAAGAGTCAGGCCCTGTACTCTGAGCAGATAGTCCAGGATGTAAGTAATTACCTCAGTATCCGTCTGAAGTGTGCACTTGTAACCGAACATTTCAATGAACCTCCGGTTTGCATCGTATGAGGAGATCTCACCGTTGTGAACCACAGAATAATCCAGCAAAGTGAACGGATGAGCTCCACCCCACCAGCCCGGTGTATTGGTCGGATATCTTCCGTGAGCGGTCCAGGAATATCCCTCGTATTCCTCAAGCCTGTAAAATACGCCCACATCCTCCGGATA